>DATHOL010000168.1:0-2663 GCA_035484895.1 Bacteroidia bacterium
GAATCCAACATTGGGCAAGTCCATTAACCTGGATGCATTTGAACCGCTTGTGAAAATATCCAAAGAAAGCGGCGTTCAACGCTTTATTTATGCATCTTCCTCCAGTGTATATGGAATTAAGGATACCCCGAATGTTACCGAAGATATGCCCCTTGATCCATTAACTGATTATTCAAAATTTAAAGCGGAATGCGAAGTTATTTTAGAGAAATACCGTTCCGATGATTTTACAACTTTCACGGTCAGGCCGGCTACAGTTTGTGGATACAGCAAAAGGCTCAGGCTTGATTTAACTGTAAATATACTTACGAACCTCGCCATAAATAAAGGCACCATTACAGTATTTGGCGGCGAACAGAAACGCCCTAACATTCATATTGAGGATATGACAGACTTGTATTGCTTATTGTTAGAACTTCCTAAAGAAAAAATTAACGGAAAAATTCTGAATGCAGGTTACGAAAACCATACCGTATCTGAAATTGCAGGCATGGTAAAGCATGTGGTTGGCGATAAAGTAAATATTGTTACTACCCCTACCAATGACCATCGCTCCTATCACATTTCTTCTGAAAAAATAAAAAAGGAATTGGGCTTTGAAGCTAAACATACGCTGGAAGAAGCAGTAGCAGATTTGAAACGTGAATTTGACGCAGGGCATATTCCAAACTCGTTGGATGACCCGCGCTACTTCAATGTAAAGCTGATGCAAATGATTGAACTGAAATAACATTTCACTATCCACCAACCACTATCCACTAAATGCAAATACCCTATATCAACCTCGGCCTTCAGCACAAATTAATTAAAGACGAAATTCTTGCATCCATTGGAAATGTATTGGAAAGCGGACAATTTATTTTAGGTGACGAGTTAACTACATTTGAAAAAACATTTGCCGGATTGCATGGTGTGAAATATGCATTAGGCGTCGCCAATGGTACCGATGCATTATTCTTATCATTAAAAGCAATTGGAATAAAAGAAGGTGATGAAGTGATTACTGCACCTAATTCATTTCTGGCTTCAGCATCTTCCGTTATTATTGTAGGAGGCAAACCTGTCTTTGCTGATGTTCGGGAAGACTTCAATTTAGACCCCGAAAAAGTTGAAAAAGCAATTACTCCAAAAACGAAAGCGATTATTGCTGTGCACCTTACAGGCCGCCCTGCTCCTATGGATGAATTAATGGCTATTGCAAAGAAGCATAACATACATATTATCGAAGATGGCGCACAAGCAATAGGCGCTACATATAAAAACAAACCTGTCGGTGGATTTGGAACAACAGGCTGTTTCAGTTTACACCCTTTGAAAAATTTAGCTGCCGGAGGCGATGGCGGTGTTATCACAACAAATGATGATGCTATTTATAAATACCTCATTGTAGCCCGTAATCATGGTTTGAAAAACCGTGATGAATGCGAATTTTGGAGCTACAATTCAAGGCTTGATAATATGCAGGCAGCATTGCTGAATGTAAAAATGAAGTATCTTGATAAATGGACAGAAAGAAGAAGAACTTTTGCAAATCTATATTATGAGCAATTGAGCGACCTTCCGATGATTGTTCCGCAGGATAAACCTTATGAGAAAGCTGTTTACCATACATTTATTATACAGACGGAAGACCGCGATGAACTGAAAGAACACCTTGCCAGAAAAGGGGTTGATACAAAAGTTCACTATCCTATTCCAATACATTTTCAGGAAGCAGCCAAAGGATTAGGCTATAAAAAAGGTGATTTCCCTGTTACCGAAAAACAAGCGGAAACCATTCTCAGTATTCCCATTTATCCTGAACTAACAGATGAACAGGTGGAGTATATCATAGAGGAGATTCAGAATTTTTACCACTAAATCTTTTTGCACAAACGCTGATGGGCAAATCAAGGGATAATTTAACCGGAAAATCGTATGGCTTATTCAGCGCTGTTTACAGCCGGTTTTTTTATCGCATTAAATCGGTCTACAATAAGTTCAGCAGCTTTTCGGAAACAAAGAAAAGCATTGTTTTAAATGGTAATTCCACCATAGGAATCCATCACAAAACCCTGATAAACATTAAGAATTCGAAAATAATCGTAAATGAGGGGTCATTAAAAGTCGGTATAGATTTTGGTTATTTTGATGGCGGCATTTATGATTCAGCTAAAGACCGCTGCAAAATATTTATGATTAATTCCACACTTGAAATTCATGGTAATGTTTCCCTCTATCCGGGTGTATTAATTTATGCAATCAATGCGCATATTATTATCCGGAACAATACTAAAATAAACGGGAATGTGGAAATTATAAGCCTTAAGAAAATAGATATTGGCGAGGATTGTTTATTTGCCGAAGGAATAATAGTAAGAGATAACGACGGCCATAAATTTGGTTCTGCGGGCAGTATAAGCGATGAACTTGAAAATAAAGAAATAAAAATAGGCAACCATTGCTGGATTGGGCAACGGGCCATGATACTAAAAGGTGTTACGTTAGATACGAATGTGATAGTTGGTGCGGGTGCTGTGGTTGCCGGAAGTTTCCAATCCAATGTGGCTGTAGCAGGTATTCCCGCTAAGATAATCAAAGAAAACGTATCTTGGAGCGCCTAAAAACATGGTAATGAAAACAATAGTTACAGGAGGTTGCGGATTTATTGGCAGCCATACAGT
>DATHOL010000169.1:0-3612 GCA_035484895.1 Bacteroidia bacterium
CATTGCAAAGTACAGATGATATTTTTAATAATCTTTTGGCATTAATCAAATATTCGAAAAATCAACATGTTAATTCTCTTACCAATATTGAAGAATTAACTAAACCCGCCATAAATTTGGAATCTTTGGCTCTTAAGGCTGCATTTGTAACCTACGTCCGGAATGCAATTGAACATCAAATTGCATTTCAAGTTAAGAATCTGGCTACTGAAACTCCCTTGGGAGAAAGCAAGCAAAAAAAAACACCTGATTTTAAGAAAACAAAGGATGAATCTTTAGAGGAAGGTATTATGGTTCATACTTGTGGAATCGTTTTATTACATCCCTTCATCCTGAATTATTTTAAAAATATTGGAATTTATACCGAAGGAGGGTTCAAAAGTTCCGAAGACAGACTAAGGGCTCCACTCCTGCTTCATTATGTTGCAACAGGCAATACAACAGTACCCGAATTTGAATTAGTGCTGCAAAAACTACTTTGCGGAATTGAAACGGAAGAAGCTATTCCCAACACATTAGAATTAACCGAACAAGAAGTTACAGAGTCGGATAATCTGCTAAATACCGTTCTCGAACACTGGGCACCGCTGAACAGAACATCCATAGAGGGGTTGCGGACAACATTTTTACAACGTGAAGGGAAACTGAATAAGATTGATACCGGTTGGAAACTGAATGTTGAAAATAAAACTGTTGATGTATTATTGAATAAATTACCATGGGGTTACTCTATGATAAAATTACCGTGGATGAAGGATATACTAACAATTGAATGGAATTAAAACATGGGTGAAATGGCTGCTAAAATAAGTTCACCAACAACCACCCAAACAATTGGAAGTGGTGGCAATTTTTTTGCTCCCGTATTTATCCAGCCCAAACTTACTGTCAATTCACCCGGCGATATATATGAACAGGAAGCCGATGCCATGGCTGACAAAGTTATGCGTATGAATATTCCTGATACAGGTACTTCATTTTTTAAATCTTCCACTTCGTTTTTACAACGCAAACACCATGGGACAGATGAATTGGAAGATTATAATTTGCATAGGAAAGAAATAGCATCCGTGCAACGCAAATGCGCGGCTTGTGAAGAAGAGGGCAAGCATGTTCACCGTAAAGAAAATTCAAATTCTGAACCACAGGGTAGTAATGAACTGGATAGCTATGTTTCTACCTTAAGCTCATCTGGGCAGTCATTACCTGAATCATCCCGCCAATTTTTTGAACCACGTTTCGGGCAAGATTTTTCGAATGTAAAAATTCATACCGATTCGGTTGCAGCCAAGTCTGCTCAATCTATTAATGCACTTGCTTATACAACGGGAAATAATATTGTTTTTAATCAGGGACAATATTCTCCCAATACTGAATCAGGTCAAAAATTAATGGCGCATGAATTGACGCATGTGGTGCAGCAACAGCAAAGTTATGTACAAAAAAAGGATGACCCGACTTCCGGTGAAAAGGTGGATGCAAAATCAAATGATTACGAATCGACCATAGAATCGATGACTGAAAATATGCTCCATCCGGAAATAGCTGTGGCAAAATGGGGTTTTCATTTCATTGAAGGAATTGGAGAGTCAGGCTTGTTGGGAACGATGCATCAATCGGTAGGCGCATTCAAGGCAAATTTAAATTCTGCCGGAAATATAGCATCCTTTTATTTCGGAATAAATGCAGGTGTCCCCAAAGGTGTGGCTGAGGATTTGTACGCTAATATAAAAGGTATTATAATGCTTGCAGCAAAAATAATAGAATCGGAATTTTCCTTTTATACGGACCCGATGGGCTTTTTTGACAGTGTTAAAAACGATTTATTAAGCCTTTGGGAAGTGATTCGAACAGATCCAAAAATTTTGGGAAAATTGGCCGGAGATGCTTTGGCCGGCAAGGTAAATGATGGATTTGTCAAAAAAGGCCCATATGATCAGGGCTTGGCACTTGGTGAAATACTTGGCGAAATAGTAACAGAAATTGCTTTATTATTTATTGGTGTGGAAGAGGTTTCTGCTGTTGCAAAACTTGCAGAAGGCACGGAGATTGGTGCAAAGCTAATAAATGCATTGAATAAATCTGAAACCTTGGGTAAGGTTGCCCAAATTCTCGGAACCGGAAAAAGGGAAGCCGGAATAGTTAATGATGCAAATAAAGCCGTTAAATTAGAAGAAGCCGCCAAAGCAGCGGGAGAGATGGAGAAGCTCGAAAATTCCGTTGGTAAGGTTACTATGGAAACTGAAGAAATGCTCAAAGGAAATAAGGCTTTAAGAAAAGCTCTTTTGGAAAACGAAGAAGCCGCAAAACTATTGAAATTATGTAATTCGCCTTGTTATCCGGGATTTGCAACAACTGAACAAATTGAACATCTAAGCACTATAATTAAGAGAGCCGATATTCATGGTATAAATATGCAGCAAAAGGCTGTCAAAGAGTTTCTGCATAATAGTCCTGATGCGGCTGCACTGGGAGAGAGAATTGAACAACTTGATGAAAAGTTAAGCAACCATATATTGAATAAGCACAGGGGTGAACCAACTTTCGATCTTGAAGAACTTACCAAAACAGAAAAGTTAAGAAATACACCGGGTACAGTTGCCGGAGGCAACCATTTACCGGCAATCGGTGAGCGCAATGTTGGAAAATGGTTTAAAAACCTTGAAAAGAACGGGATTACAACAATCCCCAAACAAGTAGCGGAAAAGCTTAAAGCAAAAGGGAATTTTAAAACTTTCCGTGAATTCAGGGAAACATTATGGAAGTTTATGGCAGAAGATCCCGTTATAAGAGGTGAATATGAAAGAGTGGCAGCTGAGCATGGAGTAGTATCAGACAGTGTGAAGGAAATGGAAAAAGGATTCGCCCCCTTTGCGGAGAAAGCACAAACGTTAAGGGGACCGGACGGTAAAGTTCTTGGAGGCACTAAATCTATTAAAGTGCAGTTAAACCACCAACATGCTTTAGAGCTTATGGGCAATGATGCACGGGAAGTTTATGATTTGGATAATTTAGAAATTGTAAGCCCTCTTACGCATGTTAAAATGACAAATCCATAATTTCTCCTAATTATAAATGAAAATTATATTTCATATTACATAACTTAAACTACCAACACAATCGTACTAAATTGAATACCTCTGAACATACTAATGTACATGAAGCAGTTGGAAGAAACTTACTGCCCAAACCCAATTTCTTCCAACCCAAACTCTCAGTCAATACTCCTGGAGATAGTTATGAGCAGGAAGCCGATGCTATGGCTGATAAAGTAATGAGAATGGCTATCCCCTCAACACAAAATTCTTTTTTCAAACCTGCCAATCCTTTTATTCAACGCAAGTGTGCGGGCTGTGAAGAGGAAGATAAGAAGTTACATAGAAAAGAAAATTCCGTTTCAGAGGTTCAGGGAAGTAATGAACTGGATAGTTACGTATCATCTTTAAACTCTTCCGGTCAATCTCTTTCCGAATCATCACGCCAGTTTTTCGAACCTCGCTTCGGGCAAGATTTCTCCAATGTAAAAATTCATACCGATTCGGTTGCAGCCAAGTCTGCTCAATCTATTAATGCACTTGCTTATACAACGGGAAATAATATTGTTTTTAATCA
>DATHOL010000170.1:0-8057 GCA_035484895.1 Bacteroidia bacterium
TTCCGCTAATCTATATGATGATAGTGGTTACCCATGCGAAGCATTCATAATTTTGAATTTTAAATTCTGAATTCTTGAATTCAATACCCAACATTCAACCTTCGGCATCTGATATTCAAAAATTATTAATAAAATATTGGGGGTATAGCCATTTCCGCCCTTTGCAGGAGGATATTATAAATTCTGTTTTAGAAGGTAATGATACGCTCGCATTAATGACCACCGGCGGTGGTAAATCTGTTTGTTACCAGATTCCCGCACTGGCTAAAGAGGGTATATGTATTGTCGTTTCTCCGCTTATTGCATTAATGAACGACCAGGTGGAATTCCTTACCCGTAAGGGTATCAGGGCTGTTATGGTGCATTCTTCTCTCAATTCCCGCGAGATAGATAATATATTGGACAATTGTATTCATGGCAATATGAAATTCCTTTATGTATCGCCGGAAAGGCTCGATACAGATCTGTTTATTGCCCGCGTGCAGCAGATGAATGTAAACCTGATTGCAGTGGATGAGGCACATTGTATTTCCCAATGGGGATATGATTTCCGCCCATCCTATATGAAGATAGTTGAGCTAAGGAAATTTTTCCCGAAGGTGCCTGTACTTGCAGTTACCGCTAGCGCCACCCCTGAAGTAGCTATCGATATTCAGGAAAAGCTTGGTTTCAAAAAGCAAAATTTATTGCGCAAAAGTTTCGAACGGAAAAATCTGTCCTATGTAGTATTAAAAGAGGAAGCAAAGGCATCTCGCCTGCTGAAGGTGGTTAATAATGTAAAAGGCTCCGGTATTATGTATGTAAGGAATAGAAGGAAGGCGGAAGAAGTAACAAATATGCTAAAGCAGCAAAACGTTGCAGCGGAATATTACCATGCGGGTTTAAACTTTGATGAAAGAAGCAAGCGGCAGGAAGCTTGGTTGCACGATAAAATAAGGGTGATGGTCTGTACTAATGCATTCGGCATGGGTATTAATAAGGCTAATGTGCGCTTTGTAGTGCATCTGGATTTGCCCGATAGCCTGGAAGCTTATTTTCAGGAGGCTGGCAGGGCAGGGCGTGATGATAAAAGGGCGTATGCCGTATTACTTTATAACGATGCCGACCGGCTAAGCCTGGAAAGAAATATGGATCATTCCTTTCCGGACCTGAATGATATTAAAAGAGTGTATGGAGCCATTTGTTCCTATTATAATATGATTGCCGGAGGAGGCAAAGGTGCTACATTTGATTTTTCGCTGAGTGAATTTTGTTCCAGGTATTCCTTGGAGCCCATGCTTGTTATCAGCAGCATAAAATTTCTGGAAAGGGAAAACTATCTTATGCTGACGGATGCCTTTTATCGTCCCTCGCGGATTCATATATTAATTAAACAGAAGGATCTTTACCGCTACCAGGTGGAGTCTCCTGCTCATGATGCTTTTATAAAATTACTTCTGCGTTCATACGAAGGATTGTTTGATGCCTACATTAATATTAAAGAATACGACCTTGCCAAACGCTCCACACTAACAGTTCAGGAGGTAGAGGAGCTATTGCTGCGATTAGACAAACGAAAAATTCTTTCCTATATACCACAATCTGATAAACCGCAATTGGTATATATGGACGATTGCCATCAAATAAGCAACCTGCATATTTCCAAACAACATTACCATGAATTAAAGGAACGGGCTTTAAAACGTATGGAGTGGGTTATTCATTATGCGGAAAGCACCCACAAATGCCGGAGCGAAATGTTGCTCGCTTACTTTGGAGAGATTGAGACGGTGCGTTGCGGTATTTGCGATGTATGCCTGGAGAGAAATAAATTGGAACTAAGCGACCTGGAATTTCAAACGGTTGCCGAGCAACTGAAAGCAGCCTTGCATAAAGAGCCATTATCGCTATCTGATCTTGTTCATAGTGTTCATCAGGTAAGGGAAGACAAAATATTGAAAACGTTGCAGTGGTTAATGGATAATGGAAAATTAGCCTATAACGATGATAAATTATTGGAATGGAAAAAATGAGTTCCTATATTTGGCGGACTTAACTAAATAATGCGTACCTTTATATTACTTCTGATAACTGTGTTCCTGGCGATAGGTGTTGCAAGTGCGCAAAATATTGATCCAAAAAATAATCCGAAGAAGGACCAATATGAGAAATCGGCCAAACAAGCGGAACAACAGTCGCAGGACGACATGAAGAAACAAACGGAAGACTTTACTCGTAAAAAGAAGTATAGAAAGATTGTAAAGAAAGGCAAACCCGGAAATACCGGAAAAGCCAAAGCGGAGCCCGGAGTAATATATCTCGACAAATAAAATGAATGGTTAAATATACCTAACCTCCCTTCCAAAGCGTCTAAAGACTTACCAGCTTTTATTATTAACCCTCAAAATTCAAAACCATGAAAAAGCCGGTGTGTCTTATGCTGATTTGTTTGGTGACCTCTGCAGTATTCGCTTATGGTAACCACGGAAGAAGCTCTGTTCTTGATAATACTTCTATCAGAAGAAGTGAAAAAGAGACGAACAGGCAAACGAGTAGTTTTCAAAATCACCGCAGGTATTCTGCTATAGTGAATAGCCCAAAGGCAAAGGCTTTGCACAAGGAACAGGCTAAGCAAGGAAAAGGATTATAGTTATTTAATCTAATTAGTTTAAGTGGCTCAAATATCTTGTTTGAGCCACCTTTTCTTAATTCATTTGGATTTTTTATCGCAAAATTCAGCGAGTGATACTGTTTTTTCACGCGACTTATGAACATACCATGTTGCCTTGCAACTCATTCATTATTAGGTAGTAATTGGCATCACATTTTAGCGATTTATAGTTTCAGAAAATAAATTCGGAAACAAAATAAAAACTGTGGGCGTACAAATCCCCGTGCTTCAAATTTAAATGATGAACAAGAAAATAAAAATACAGAACAGAAAAATTAAACGTACCGCACTAATCAAAATTAAAAAGAAAGGACATAAAAAAATAATCTAGTATCTCAATTCTCAACACAACAATTAAAAAACCAAACAAAATGAAAAAGTTAGCAGTTCTATTAATCGTTATCTGTATCTCCGTTGGCGCATTCGCAAGAGGCAGCGGCAGAAGATACGTAGCATCACTTGACAATAAGCAAGTTGTGCAGGCACAAAAAGATTCAAGAAAATCATTACGAAATTTTGGCAGCGGCAGAAGGTATTCTGCAGCAACCAGGGGTAGCGGGTTCCATCTTTTTGGCAGGAGGCACGGTAGTGGCTCTCGTCAGGAGAGCGGACTCGGACTCTAAGATTGTTTTTAGGGTAGTTGTTTTTAGGTGTGTTGGTTCCGGGCAGAAATGTCCGGAACTTTTTTTTGTGCATATATCAGCCTTTTTGTTTGCAGAATTGGTATTTTTGAAACATTCAGACAGGTAAAATGAGCAATACGAAAAATACGAACCGGTTAATTCATGAAAACAGCCCTTACCTGTTGCAACATGCCCATAACCCGGTAGACTGGTATCCATGGGGCCCGGAGGCATTTGAAAAAGCTAAAAAGGAAAATAAATTAGTACTGGTGAGCATTGGGTATTCCGCCTGCCACTGGTGCCATGTAATGGAAAAAGAGTCGTTTGAAGATGATGAGGTTGCAACCCTGATGAATGAGAAATATGTCTGCATAAAAGTAGACAGGGAAGAGCATCCGGAAGTGGATATGTTATATATGGATGCTATCAATGTGCTGACCGGTCGCGGTGGCTGGCCGCTCAATTGTTTTACATTGGCTAACGGAAAACCAATTTATGGTGGAACGTATTTCCCAAAAGAAGGCTGGATAAATTTGCTGGTCAACTTAAATAACTTATTCCGGAAGGAGCCTGAGAAGGTGCGTGAACTCTCGGAAGAAATTGAAAAGGGAATTCTTTCTATTTCACTTTTACCTGATGCGAAGAGTGACAGGCTTGGAAAGGATTTCCAGTTTTTAGATGATTTTACAAATAAGATAGCATCGGCATTTGATAAAACTTTTGGCGGATATAACTATGCTCCCAAATTTCCAATGCCTAATAATTATGAATACTTGCTGTACTACTCATACATCCTGAAAAATACAAATAGAATAGATGAAGGGATGGCAATAGAGAACCATGTATATCTGACATTGGATAAAATGGCAATGGGCGGAATTTATGACCAGGTGGGCGGCGGGTTTGCCCGTTACTCTACTGATTCGTTTTGGAAAGCGCCGCATTTTGAAAAGATGCTCTATGATAATGCACAGTTAATGTCGCTTTACTCAAATGCCTATAAAATCAATCCGAAAGAGATTTATAAAGATGTGGTATATGGAATTTATAAGTTTGTTTCTGAAAAGCTAACATCGCCTGATGGGGCATTCTATTGTGCATTGGATGCGGATTCTGAAGGAATTGAAGGGGAGTTTTATGTTTGGAAAAAAGAAGAATTGGAAGAACTTTTGGGTGATGAGTTTCCTTTTTTTTCCAACTACTACACTATAAACGACAACGATATTTGGGAAGATGGAAAATATATTCTGCAACGAAAAAAGACAGATGCAGAGTTTTCCGAAGAGCAAAATATCTCTCTTGAAGATTTGATTTCAAAGCGGAAAAACTGGTTGAATATTCTGAATGAAAAAAGAGAGAAAAGGATTTCTCCCGGATTAGATGATAAAACGCTTGCATCGTGGAATGGGCTTATGTTAAAGGGTTTTATGGATGCTTATAAAGTATTCCGGGAACCTTTATTTTTGGAGATGGCTGTTAATAATGCCTCTTTTAGTAAAAATAAATTATTTAATCCGGAAGGTGGTTTGTGGCACGGATTTAAGAATGACAAAGGCTATATCGAAGGCTTTTTAGATGACTACGCTTTTATAGCAAGTGCATTTATTGCTTTGTATGAAGTTACCTTTGATGAGAGTTGGTTGAAAGCCGCTAAAAACCTTTCTGAATATGCCATTGAGCATTTTTATGATGCCGCTAAAAGTATGTTTTATTACACACACAGTAAGCAGGAAAGCATTATTGTTAGAAAAGCTGAAGTTACTGATAATGTAATTCCTGCATCTAATTCTGAAATGGGTATTGTGTTATATAAATTAGGGCATATATTCAGCGATGACAGGTATTTATCTATAGCTGACGGGATGCTAATAGCAGTGAAAGATAATATGCTTAACTATCCGCAGGGATATACCAATTGGGGAATACTGATGTTGCACAACCAGGTTAGGTTTTGCGAAGTTGCAATAACAGGCCAATTAGGATTCTCTTTTCGCGATAAAATAAATAAAGAATATTTGCCTAATATGGTTATGCTGGGAGCGGAAAAATCATCCAATCTTGAGTTGTTGTCTGAACGGTTTTCAGCAGATAGGACACTTGTATATGTTTGCGAAAATAAAACCTGCCAGCGTCCTTTTAGTTCTACCGGAGAAGCTATAAATGCTATTAAGAATTTAAAGTGAAACAGTTCCTGATTCTCATATTTTCTTTATGTATTGGCAGAAATGCCATTTGCCAGTTATTGCCTTTCCAGGATGATGATGCTATTGTGACTCCTGGTTTCAGCCGGGATATTATCAGAACTAAAAAGATTTCGCATATTACAATGGTTTACCTTACCAAGCCAGACGGAGAGGGGATTAATGAAGACGGGGTGGTGCGGCAATATTTTTTTGACACTGCGGGAAAGATAATGGAAACAGTATGTACCATGAAAAAAGGCGATAATACTTGTGATACCGTTACGTGTAAATATTATTATGATACTTACGGCAATATCAATATTAAGCGGACACAAATTGGAGATTTTTATGATACCTGGTATTACAAATGGAACAAGGACCGCCAAATGCAGACAGAAGCTCATGTACGGGAAACAAGCGCCATCACTTCGGATGGTAGTTTTAAAATTGCAAGCCAAAAAGTAATATCGGCAGATAGCTTTGCTTATATAGCGTATCCCAAACAATTGCAGCAATATGCCTACAACGAAGACAATAAATATTTCCAAAAGACCATAATTCAGTATGATGAAAACAAGCGCTTTTTAAGCCGCAACAGCCATTATGCTGTGGGCTGGCTCTTTTCGCAGGTAGATTTAAATTATGATAGTAATGGAAATATTATAAGTTACAATAATACCGGAAACCTGAACGGAGATATGAATGAAAGTACAACCATTAAATATGATTCGTTGGGAAAGATTCAGGAGCAGGGCATTTTTGTGAGTGGCAAACAAAAGCACCATATCGAATTTATGTACGATAATGAAACGGGGCTGATCTCTAATAAATTAGACAGGAACGAAGAGAAAGCTACTATCTCTATCATCAAGTTCAGCTATGATATGTATGATAGCAAAGGGAATGTGATAACGACGAAGTAGTACCCTACTGCGGCCCGCCCGCCGAGAACAATTCGCTCTTATCTACTTTTTTTACGGTTGAACCATCATATAATGCTTGTGAAACAGCTGTAAATGGGCCGCTCACAACTTCATCGCCTTGTGCTAAGCCCGTTTTAATTTCAATATAATCGGCATCTTGTATTCCGGTGGTTACACGCACCATTTTGCATTTTCCATCTTTGTAAATAAATACACACTCATGTGCGCTGTCTTGTGCCGATATTTGTCCTTTTGCACCTGTTGTGGTTTTACCCGAGCCTGTATCACTCAGGTGTCCTTTTCCTTTGCGGGTGGTAACAGCGCCAATAGGCACCGCTAAAATATGTGCGCCTGTTTTAACCTGTATTTCTGCGGTAGCCGACATGCCCGGTTTGAAAGGTGAATCATTTGTTCCGGGAGGCATCAGGTCGGTGTAAGAGGAGGGAAGTATGTGAATTTTTACGGTGAAATTTGTAACCTGGTCAACCGAAGAACTTGCATTGGCAGATACATTCGCTGAATTGGATACATTACTTACAACTCCTTTAAACTTGCGGTTGATAAAAGCATCCACTTCTATTAAAGCTGTATCACCTACCTTTACATTTACAATATCATTTTCATTTACGTTTACATCCGCTTCCATATTGGATAAATCGGCGACGCTCAGCATTTCTGTTCCTGCAAATTGGGCAGTACCAACTACACGTTCACCTTGCTTAACTAATAAACCTACGATAACGCCGTCAATAGGAGAAAGTACACTGGTCTTTACCAGATTATCATTAGCTTCTTTCATGGTAGCTTCAGCACTTTTGGCATTATAGTTAGCTGCATCAATATTGTCTTGCGCCGATTTTAAATTTGCATCAGCCGTTTGGTATGCAGCTTTGGAAGCATCTAAATCAGCTTGTGCAATGGCGCCCTGGTCAAACAGTTTTTTGTTACGTTCGTAAATAGTTTTCTGGTTGTCAAATTGGGCTTGCGAACTTACCAACTGGGCTTGTGCATTAGAACCTGCAGCTTTGCTGCTGTTATATGTAGCTTCAGCCTGGTCTAATGCAGAACGGTATGTATCGGGGAAAATCTTAACAAGCAAATCATTTTTCTTTACACGCTGCCCTTCCGCAACGGGCAAGTCGATAATCTGCCCGGGTACATCCGGGCTGATTTTTACAATGGTTGTAGGTTGTATATTTCCGTCTGCTGAAACAGTTTCCAGGATATTACGGTACTGTGTTTTTTCGGTTGTAACCTTCAATGTTTTATCACCTGAACACGATTTCAGGGAAAGCGCTACAGCAAAAAGGGCGCTACCGCCAAGAACATATAAAAGTATTTTCTTCATGATGTTAAAGTTTCAAAGGTTTTCCTTCGTAGTAATCCAGCACTTTTAATTTAAATACATAGGTATATTTTGCCTGCAGCATATCCGATTCGGCTTTTGCCAGGTTGGTTTTGGCTGTATTATAATCCAATGATGTGGATACTCCTGCATCAAATTTAGCACGGATGTAATTATATGCTTCTTTAAAGGATGCTTCAGACTTTTGTGTGGCATGGTATTTTTTCAGCGCGCCCATGGCATCGGCATAAGCCTGTTGCACATTCTTGCGAAGATTTAGTTCCGTCGTCTCGTAGCTATAGTATGCATATAACTCATTCAGTTTTGAATTTT
>DATHOL010000171.1:0-2034 GCA_035484895.1 Bacteroidia bacterium
CAAAAAGTAAATGGAATTGTTTCTTGAGATCTGCATTATTGTATTTTGAATATTGTAAGTTTATCTCTTTGCTTTAAAAAATTCTTTCATCAGGTGCACACATTCTTCCTGTAATATGCCGCCAACAACTTCTGTCTTTGGATGAAAGGGAGAATTATTGCCGGCGATTCTTTTATAGCCATTCTTTTCATCTTCTGTTCCATATACAACGCGGCCAATTTTGCTCCAGTATAATGCGCCACTGCACATCAGGCAAGGCTGTACTGTTACGTATAAAGTTGCTTCGGGTAAATATTTGCTTCCTAAAAAATTATACGCTGTTGTTAACGCTATTATTTCTGCGTGCGCTGTGCTATCGGTTAATTTTTCTACCTGGTTATAACCTTTTGCAATGATCTTTCCATTCATCACTACCACGGCGCCTATCGGCACTTCGTCTTCCTCAAAAGCCCGCTGTGCCTGCTTGATCGCCTCTTTCATATATTGTTCATCGATCGTCATCAGAGGAATTATACCGGACATTTTTCGTGGTAATTAATTAATTCGATCGGTGTTTTTTCAAATCCGAAGCCTGCATATTTTATTACTATCTCATCTAACACCGCATCGATCTCTTCTACTGTATTTAGTGTAACCAATTTGTAACGGTACTCTTTTATATTTGGCAAGCCTTTTAAATAATTAGCGTAGTGGCGGCGCATTTCAAAAATGCCCACAGCCGGGCCTTTCCATTCGAAAGATTTATGTAAATGCTTTTTGCAGACAGCCACGCGGTCTTCGATCGTTGGTGATGGCAAATGTTCACCTGTTTTCATGAAGTGTTTTATCTCTTCAAATATCCACGGATAACCGATCGCGGCCCTGCCGATCATTATGCCGTCAACACCGTATCTGTTTTTGTATTCAACTGCTTTTTCCGGACTATCAATATCGCCATTACCAAAAATGGGCATGGTAATTCTTGGATTGTTTTTTACTTTCCCGATCAGCTCCCAATCTGCGTGGCCCTTGTACATCTGGGTACGCGTACGGCCATGGATGGCTAAGGCTTTGATGCCTACATCCTGCAAACGTTCCGCCACTTCTTCAATATTCCTGGTATTATCATCCCAGCCCAACCTCGTTTTAACCGTTACGGGCAATGAAGTAGATTTTACAACGGCCGCGGTTAAACGCACCATTAGGTCAATATCTTTTAAAACACCGGCACCGGCACCACGCATCGCTACTTTCTTTACCGGGCAACCGAAATTGATATCTAACAGATCAGGATTTGTTACGTCAACGATCTTAGCTGCCAATGATAAACTTTCTTCATCACCGCCGAAGATCTGTATCCCTACTGGTTTTTCATAATCGAAAATATCCAGCTTTTGGCGGCTCTTTATCGCATCGCGGATCAATCCTTCAGAAGAGATAAACTCGGTGTACATCAGGTCTGCACCCTTGTCTTTACAAACGGCACGGAAAGGCGGATCACTCACATCTTCCATCGGCGCAAGTAATAATGGGAATTCCGGTAATTGTATGGGGCCTATATTGGGCATTATTAATTTTTATGTAAACTCACTGTTAATATTAAATATTCAATATCACATATTAATCCATTACGAAAATAGGATGTAAATTTACCACTTATATCATACTTATGGCGCATTATGCTAGTAAACGTTTTAATTATTGGGGTCAAACGGGCATTTTGCTTGCTTTATGTGGAGCAGGGTTAATTGTAGGGGGATTTGCCAGTTTAATTCCGTTGATTGGCAAGATCGACATTTCTCATGTTTTACATGGTACCGGTTCTTCGGATGTAATGGATAATATTTTGAAGCCCGAAAATGCCAATGCCTTAAGATGGGTACAGTTCATTTCTACCTTATTCATGTTTTTTCTACCGCCTTTTTTTTATGCCTGGATCTGCCACAAAAAAGCATTTACCAATTTAGGGTTTGTACATACGGTGGATAGCAAACAAATAGTATTAGTGATATTAATTATGTTAGCCTGCACACCTCTTGTTGGTGTATTACAACA
>DATHOL010000172.1:0-2432 GCA_035484895.1 Bacteroidia bacterium
TAACCTGGGTAGGAGCTAACCATAATGGAAACTTACCCGCGCAATGTTCTATCAAAACGGCAATAAAGCGTTCCATGCTGCCAAAAGGAGCGCGGTGTATCATAACCGGCGTATGTTTCGCATTATCTTCTCCTATATAACTCAGCTCGAAACGTTGCGGCATATTGTAATCAACCTGGATAGTACCCAATTGCCATTTGCGCCCGATCGCATCACGAACCATGAAATCCAGTTTAGGCCCATAAAATGCGGCTTCATCATATTCAATTACCGTTTTTAGACCTTTCTCGGCAGCTGCTTCAATGATGGCATTTTCAGCCAGTTCCCAATTTTCTTCGGTGCCGATATACTTACTTCTATCTTCTTTATGCCTTAAAGAAATTTGTGCTGTGTAATTTTCAAAACCAAGTGAACTAAATACATATAAAACAAGATCGATCACTTTTTTGAATTCGTCTTTTACCTGGTTCGGCATACAAAATAAATGCGCATCATCCTGGGTAAAGCCACGTACCCTTGTTAAACCGTGCAGCTCGCCATGCTGTTCGTAACGATATACCGTACCAAACTCAGCAAAGCGCAATGGTAAATCTTTGTAAGAACGCGGTGATGTTTTATAGATCTCGCAATGGTGCGGACAGTTCATTGGTTTTAAGAAAAACTCTTCACCTTCCTGCGGTGTTTTGATCGGCTGAAAACTATCCTTGCCATATTTTTCATAATGCCCCGAAGTAACATATAAATCTTTGTGGCCGATATGCGGTGTTACTACCGGTAAATAACCGGATTCTATTTGTGCTTTTTGTAAGAACTGTTGCAGCCTTTCTCTAAGCATGGCACCTTTTGGTAACCATAAAGGAAGGCCCATACCAACTTTTTCAGAGAAGGCAAATAATTGTAGTTCCTTACCTAATTTTCTATGGTCGCGTTTTTTTGCTTCTTCCAATAAAATTAAATATTCATCTAATTCTTTTGTTGAAGGAAAGGTCACCCCATAAATACGGGTAAGCTGTTTATTTTTTTCATCGCCCTTCCAGTAAGCACCGGCGATGCTTGTTAATTTAATTCCTTTTACAAATCCTGTGTTAGGAATATGTGGGCCACGACAAAGATCTGTAAAGCCACCTTGTGTATACAAAGTTATCTCGCCATCCTGCAGGTTACTTAACAGGTCTAATTTATATTCATCACCTTTTTCGCTGAAATATTTTACCGCATCATTTTTAGAAATTTCTTTGCGGATAAAGTTTTCGCCTTTCTTGGCAAGCTCAGCCATTTTAACTTCCAGCTTGCGCAGATCATCTTCAACTATCTGGTGATCGCCTAAGTCAACATCATAATAAAAACCGGTTTCCAATGGCGGACCAACCCAAAACTTTACGCCCGGGAACATAGATTCTATTGCTTCCGCCATTAAATGTGCAGAGGAGTGCCAAAAGGTAGATTTGCCCTGAAGATCAGCCCAGGTCAGTAATTGCAAAGAAGCATCAGCCGTTATAGGTCTTGTTGCATCCCAGGTTTGTCCGTTGATATTTGCTGCCAAAACTTTTCTTGCCAATCCTTCACTGATAGATTTGGCTACATCCATTGCAGTAACGCCCTGTTCGTATTCTCTTATTGCTCCATCCGGTAATGTGATCTTTATCATAAATTTCCTTATATCTTCGATTTTTTTTAGAATTGCAAATTTAACGAAGTATTAGCTAAGGATCGAACATATCTAAAATATCTTTACAAGAGTTTTTTTTGATATATAAAGACCTATTTTAGGCAAGGAAAAAGGGTTTTGATTATGAAAAGATTTTACATTGTATTGATTGGGTTCTTACTAATGTCTGCCGCTAATGCCCAAAAAATCGATGGGCAGTGGAGGGGTTATTTTGATTCCAAAGGAGATATAGTTACCAACGGTGGCAGCAGCACCGAGTACGTATTAGAGATCAATATTGACGGTACGGATATTACAGGTTACTCGTATTCTTATTTCCAGGACAGGCAGTATTATGTTATCTGTGCTTTAAAGGGAACTTATAATAAATCTGACCAGACAATGTTAGTAACAGAGACCGAAAGAATAAAAGGACTAACACCACCGGGCTGGGCCGATTGTTTACAAACTCATTTTTTAAAATACGAGAAAACAAAAGGAATAGAACAATTGGTAGGAAAATGGAAAGCTGCACTCGGGCAACAAAGCGATTGCGGCAATGGTTCAACAACCTTGGTAAGAAAAACACTGACTAAAAATCTAACGGGCTATAATAAGGGCCGTACACATATGACTATTTCCAGGCCGTCAGGAATAGCGAATGCAAAAGCACCTAAGGCTAAAACCACTGAAACAATTATCAGAAGGGTAGTGCCTGCCGACCTGCAAGCGATCGATACATCTGTTGTTGATAAAGATCTTGAAGAAAATGATTCAGTAGTAC
>DATHOL010000173.1:0-3200 GCA_035484895.1 Bacteroidia bacterium
TATTAAGAATGATTTGAAAGAGATTGAATCGTTCAATGTAATTAAAGGGTTCCTAAATCTTGTTGTGGCAAAAGCTTATTGGATTGAGTTTCTAAAATCTATTGCTGAAGAGAAAAATTACGGTTTCACCGAACCGCAAAAAGATTCTCCCTCAGTAATGGTAGAATATTCCGGGCCCAATTCCAATAAGCCTTTGCACCTTGGGCATGTAAGGAATAACCTGATTGGATTTGCCGTGGCTCAAATATTGAAAGCTGCCGGCAATAATGTTATCAAAGTGAATATAATTAATGACCGTGGCATACATATATGTAAGTCTATGTTGTCATGGAAAAAATGGAGTGGGGGAGAAACACCACAATCATCCGGATTGAAAGGAGATTTTTTTGTCGGCAAATATTATGTACTATTCGATAAGCATTATAAAGAAGAACTGAAGCAATTAATGGCTTCAGGTTTATCGGAAGAAGAGGCCGCAAAGAAATCTAGCTTGATGGCTGCAGCTGGAGAGATGCTACGTTCCTGGGAGAATGGAGATGAGGAAACCATCCAATTGTGGAAAATGATGAATGGATGGGTATATGAAGGTTTCAACCAGACCTACAAAGCCATGGGTGTGGATTTTGATAAAATATATTATGAATCAGAAACCTATTTGCTGGGTAAGGAAATAGTAGATGATGGGTTGATAAAGGAAGTATTCTATCGCCGAACCGACCATTCTGTTTGGGTAGCTTTAACTCACGACGGACTGGATGAAAAACTGGTTTTGCGTTCCGATGGTACGTCCGTTTACATTACGCAAGATTTAGGAACTGCTTTTCTACGGTCGCAAGATTATAAGTTTGACAAACTGGTTTATGTTGTAGCTAATGAACAGGAATATCACTTTAAGGTTTTGTTTTTAATTCTGAAAAAGCTAGGCTACAAATGGGCGAGCGGTTGTTTTCACCTTTCTTATGGTATGGTAGAATTACCGGAAGGCAAAATGAAATCGCGTGAAGGAACCGTGGTGGATGCTGACGACCTGATGAAAGAAATGGTGGATACCGCCCGAGACATTACCAAAGAGCTTGGCAAGATTGAAAATTTTGAATCTGCTGAAGCGGAAGAGTTATACAAGACGATTGGTATGGGTGCGCTCAAATATTTTATCCTCAAAGTAGATCCTAAGAAAAAAATGCTTTTCAATCCTCGTGAGTCGGTAGATTTTGAAGGCAATACAGGTCCTTTTATACAATATACCCATGCGCGTATTTGTTCCTTATTAAGTAAAGCAAATGAATTGGGTTATACTCCAGCAACAAATGTAACCGATATTGCAGATAAGGAAAGAAACCTGATTCGTAAGATTTATGAATTCTCTTCTGTGATTAAGGATTCTGCCAATACATACAACCCAGCATTGGTTGCTAATTATACCTACGATTTAGTAAAAGAATACAATGGCTTTTACCACGATTATCAAGTACTGAAAGAAGAGAATCCGGATATAAGAAGTTTCCGTATTGCACTCTCCAAACAAACAGGACAGGTTATTAAAAGCGCATTTTGGCTATTGGGTATCGATGTGCCGGAAAGGATGTAGTCCGAGCCGGACAGGCAATTATTCCGAATTATAACAACATCATGACTTTGTCATCCTGAGCAGAGCGAAGGATCTCTTTATGGTGGAGATTCTTCACTGCGTTAAGAATGACAATCTCATTTTACTTAATAAAGACACTTTATTCCGCCTTCCCCCCGGTAATAAACTTCGTCATAATATGCTGAGTTTTCTCACAAGGATAGCCCGGCGGGTTTTGTATAATGGTAATGGTAACCTGCTGCCCGTTAATATGGAAATTAGCTTTTGCTAAAGTAAATCCTAATACCTTAACTGAAATAGTATCTCCGTCATTGCTGAGTGCAAAGTTTTGCTCACTGGCCGCCTGTTGCATTTTAGCAAAAAGTTCTTCCGGTGTGCCTGTGAAATCTACTGTGAAAGGGGTACAATCCATTGTTTATAGTTTGGTCAAAGATAGGTTTTTTAACTATGAACTATAAACTATGAACTATAAGTAACGTAGGGTCATGCTGAACTTGTTTCAGCATCCCAATAATTAGTGAATACAGAAACTGAAATATTTTGTAAATTAGTCCAATATTTTATGAAGACATTTCTATCACTTATATTATTTCTCCCATTTCTGATTGGCTGCAATTCTGCCACCAAGAATGATTTCGCTAATACTGGTGAGGCTAAAAATCAAATCGTGAATGGTTTGAAAGAAGGCAAATGGAAGGAGTATATAGATTCTAATTTAAATGTTTCAGTAGATACTAATTCTTGTTATTTCGCATTGACAAATTACTCAAAGGGCAAAATTTTAGGGGTAAGATGTTATTATCGTAAAACAGGAGAACTACTTAATGAAATCCCTTATGTGAATGGTAAAGAAAATGGAATGAGTAAAGGATTTTATAAAAGTGGAAAATTATTTTTGGAAATTCCATATAAAGATGGGAAAATGAGCGGGCTTGGAAAGGTATATTATGAGAGTGGAAGGTTGCTAGCCGAAGAGCCATATACCAATGGTAAACTAAATGGTTCTTTGAAAAATTATTATGAGGACGGAAGGTTTAAGAATGCAATCCTATTTATTGATGGGCAAATAAAGCATAATCAGAAATACGACCAAAATGGCGATGAAATCAAATAAATAAGCCGTTTTATGCCGTTATTTTTGCAACCGAATTATTGGGATGCTGAAACAAGTTCAGCATGACGAACTCCTAACGCCACTTATCTCTTATCACTCATCACTTATCTCTACAAAACGAGTTTCTTATGCCTGAAAGGCTTATTGGCATCTTCACCCAATCTCTTCTTTTTGTTCTCTTCGTATTCTGTGTAGCCGCCTTCAAAGTAATATACTCGCCCATCGCCTTCAAAAGCGAGTATGTGTGTACAAACCCTGTCGAGGAACCACCGGTCGTGGGAGATGATTACGCAGCATCCTGCAAAGTCCTCTATGGCTTCCTCCAATGCACGTAGGGTATTTACGTCAATATCGTTCGTAGGTTCATCGAGGAGTAATACGTTGGCTTCGGAGAGTAGTGTTAGGGCCAGGTGCAAGCGGTTTCGTTCACCACCCGATAGCACTCCGCATTTCTTCCCTTGGTCTTGTCCGCTAAAGTTAAAGCGTGCTACATAGGCG
>DATHOL010000174.1:0-4001 GCA_035484895.1 Bacteroidia bacterium
TTTCCCATGCATTTCTTTTGAAACTCGGCATCACCAACTGCTAGTACTTCGTCGATCACCATAATTTCCGGTTCCAAAAAGGCAGCTACCGAAAATGCCAAACGCAATTGCATGCCACTGCTATAAAACTTCAACGGGGTATCTAAAAACTTTTCCGTTCCACTGAAATCTATTATCTCATCAAATTTATCCTGTATTTCTTTCCGGCTCATGCCTAATATAGAACCATTCAGATAGACGTTTTCCCGTCCTGTAAGTTCCGGATGGAATCCTGTACCAACTTCAAGCAAACTCGCCATTCTTCCGCGGGAAATAATGCTGCCTGTGGTGGGTGGAGTAATTCGGGATAACACTTTCAATAAGGTAGATTTTCCTGCACCATTTTTACCGATAATGCCAATACATTCACCCTGCTCCACATTAAAACTGACATCCTTTAATGCATAAAAATCCTCTTTGGTACCCTCCGACCGCTTAAATACAGAAGATAGCGCATCGCGCATGCTTACATACGCCTGCCCATTATGCGAAATGCGGAACTTTTTAGAGATATTTTTTATTTCAAGTATAGGTTTCATCATCATGCCAGGTCAGCAAAAAAAGCTTCCGTTTTACGGAAATAATATATTCCAACAATAAAAAACAACATGGCGAAAAACAGACTGATTGCAATTAAACGCAGTTCCAGTATTTGCCCGTTAAACGTGGAGCGGAACAACTCGATTGCGCTATACATTGGGTTTATAGCCAACACATATTTTGCCCCGGGAAACTGGAACATCGAGATTGGATAAATGACAGGCGTTACAAACATTAACACCTGCACCAAAAATGGGGTTACATAACGAAAATCGCGGTATTTAATAGTCAATGCCGCAAGCAGCGAACCAACCCCAAAGGTGGAAATAGCCGTTATGATAATACTGATAGGCACTAAAAGCAAAAACTTGCCCAATTCAAAGGTTATATTATTATGATAAAAAATAAGCATGCCTATAAGGATGATAAAGGCCATAAGGAAATCAAACAGAGCAGTTAATACGGAGGAAATAGGAATTATCAGCCTTGGGAAGTATATTTTTCGTATGATATTTGCATTGGTTATCATGCTATTACCTGCATTATTCAGGCCTGTTGAAAATATCATCCAAAGCGTTAGCGCAGAATAGGTAAATAAAGGATGCGGTATGCTCTCCGAAGGAATTTTCAATGCTTTTCCTGCCAATGAAAATATCGTCATTAATAGCAACGGTTGTAATATGGCCCATAGGAAGCCGAGAACGGTTTGCTTGTATTTTACCTTGATATCGCGCCAGGTAAAGAAAAAAAGCATTTCCCTGAACTGCCAAATCTCTTTTAAGCCCAGGTTTAATTTCTGGTGCGGTTTAATTTCGTACTCCACAGGGCAAATATACATTTTTACACCTTTTAATAATTTTATGCAAAGGAATTTTACATATTTGCATCAACAAT
Source organism: Bacteroidia bacterium (assembly GCA_035484895.1). Lineage (GTDB taxonomy): Bacteria > Bacteroidota > Bacteroidia > JABEUT01 > JABEUT01 > JABEUT01. The sequence continues at coordinate 1,474 of DATHOL010000174.1, forward strand.
AGATTTTTCAATAAATGAATTTACGCTTTAACCATGAAAAAAATAGTACTGCTTCTTTCTGTCATTTGTATGTTCCAGGCATGCACTAATAAGTCAGGCAACAAATCAAATACGGTTATGCTAAATGATAAATTCAATCAATTTAAAACCCAATTTGTTGAGGATATGTGGAAGGTATATCCTGTTTGGGCAACCTCTGTCGGATATCATAAATACGATTCTCTTTTAGTTATTCCGAATAATGAATCGAGAGACAACGAACTGAAATTTGCCCAACAAACGGAAGATAGCCTGAAAACTTTCAGGTTCGACTCATTAGATGCTAATAATAAAACAGACTACCGTATGATTATCAATTTTATTGATGGTGTACGTTTCAATATCAAGGAATTTAAAGCTTTTGAATGGGATCCGTCCATGTATAATATAGGCGATGCGGTTTTCTATATAATGGATAATAAAAAAGCATCGTTGGAAGAAAGGCTGCGCCATATTTCGGAGCGATTGGCTAAAGTCCCTTTTTATATTGAAGCAGGCCGGAAAAATATCAAGCATCCTACAAAGGAACATACTCAACTTGCCATTGACCAGTCCAACGGCTCCCTCTCTCTTTTGGATGGCTTAACAGATTCCTTAAAGAAATCGAAACTAAGCGAAGAGGAAGTGATTCATTTCAATACCAATTTAAAAGCTGCCAAAGGTGCTATTGAAGGCTACGCAAATTGGCTCAAGAATGACGTTATGGCCCACGATTCAACTTACTTCCGCAGTTTCCGCATTGGCAAGGAATTGTATGATAAAAAATTCCTAATGGATATCGATTCGCGCTGGACGGCTGATGAAATCTATCAAAAAGCGCTGGACAGAAAGGCAGTTTTGCATAAGGAAATGAGTGATATAACAGATAAATTATGGAGTAAATACCTGCCGACCGTTAAAGTTCCGGGCGATACACTTGCCAAAATTAAAATGCTGATAGATACGATTTCAGCCAACCACTGCGGAAGAGATGAATTTATGGCAACCATTGAAAAGCAGTTACCTGAATTAGTTTCATTTATTAACACCCATCACATAATTGACCTTGATTCCACAAAACCACTTAAGGTACGCAAAACCCCTGAATATAGTGCCGGTATTGCCGGAGCAGGCATAAACGCACCCGGCCCGTATGATAAGGATGCCGCTACATATTACAATGTAACCCCTCTTACTGCCTATACTCCCGAACAGGCGGAAAGCTACCTGAGGGAATACAACCACTATGTTTTGCAAATACTTAATATTCATGAGGCTATTCCGGGGCACTATACGCAATTGATTTATGCGAACCGTTCTCCAAGTATTATCAAGGCTTTGTTTGGTAACAACGCTATGATTGAAGGCTGGGCATGCTATGTGGAAAGAATGATGATTGAACAGGGATATAACTCATCTCCGGAAATGCAATTGTTTTATGATAAATGGAATTTAAGGGAAACCTGCAATTTCTTGCTCGACCATAACATACACTGCAATAACTGGAGCAAGGAACAGGTTATGGATTTACTGGTAAAAGAAGCTTTCCAGCAACAGGCAGAAGCGGAAGAAAAATGGAAAAGAGCTACCCTTTCACAGGTTCAATTGGCATGCTATTTTACAGGTGTTACTGAAATATACGAACTGCGTGAAGAAATGAAACAGAAACTGGGAGCTAAATTTGACCTGAAGAAATTTCATGAAGACTTCCTGAGTTATGGCTCGGCCCCGGTAAAGGAAATAAGGGCGTTGATGCTTCAATCTCCTAAATAAAAACACACCGGATTTTTCTTTTTAAAAAATTATTCTCCTCTATTTCAATAGTTTAATCACCTATTTTAATCAAATGATTAAAATAAATGATTAACGAATACTTTTGTATGTACTTTTGTCACATCATTTGAAGCGACTAATGCCCACAAAAGCAAAAATAAAAGCAGACGATTCGACCGAAGACAAAATTAAGTCGGCTGCAAGAAAGCTATTTACCCAAAAGGGGTTTGCAGCCACCAAGACGAGGGATATTGCCAACGAAGCAGGCATTAACTTAGCTTTATTAAACTATTATTTCCGGAGCAAGGAAAAGTTGTTTGAAATTATAATGCTGGAAAACCTGGGGCACTTTTTCCATGATGTGGCGGTAATAGTAAATGATGAAAAAACCACTTTTTATAAGAAAATTGAGTTGCTTGCAGACTTCTACATTACAAAACTGCTGGATAACCCCGATGTTCCATTGTTTGTTTTAAATGAAGCAAGAAGCAATCCCAAAAAATTGCCCTTACAGTTTCAAATAATGGATACGTGCCTTATAAAACAATTCATGGAGGAAATTAAGTTGGGAAAGATTAAAAAATTAAATCCCGGCCACCTGATGATGAACATTATGGGATTGGCGGTGTTTCCGTTTGCTGCAAGGCCAATGATTCAAAGAGTAAGGGATATAAGCGACGATGAATATGTGGCACTAATGCTCGAAAGGAAAAAACTTATTCCTGAATGGATAAAAG
>DATHOL010000175.1:0-2084 GCA_035484895.1 Bacteroidia bacterium
CAATGCCGATATATGCACACAAACGAGCTTCAGAGGCGAGTAAATCATAAAAACTGGGGTCCATGTGATGTTCCTGTACATTATACCCAATAGTAAATAAATTACTATTTTTATCAAACAGAAAATCAAATTCCATATCAGCCAATTCATTACATTCATCGGCTAAATTCCTTACTAATGCAATTCCTTTCTCTACTTGCATTATAGATTGATTAAGGGCAACTTCGAATGATTCCATCCAAGCTTCTTCTATAGCAGTATTCTCGGCTTTTTTAAATTGTTCGATGTCAACGAGCAATTCCTTAGCTGATTTGAAAAGTTCCAACCAAGTTGAGTTTGCATCTCTTGAAAGAAGGTTAATAAATTTAGGCGGCGCTGACATCAATAAAAACCAGGGAGCGAAAATTTTAAATTCTTCATTAATCTTTTCAATTTGAATTTTAAGTTTTTGTTTCCACCAATAAGCCTCACTTTGACTTTCGTTATTGAGTTTCTCAAACAGAGAAGTGTACGTTTCAGTTAAAATACCCATAAAATATTTTACTTCGTAACGGGTAACAACATGTGAATTGCATGCTTCATCCAAATCGCTTTTAAATTGCCGTAACAGTTTGGTCTCCTTTTCATCCAAAGTATCTAAAAGCACATTCAGCGTATCTCTGATTCCTTCAAATATTCTATGTCCCAGTATTTTTTTATGCGGAATGGCAAGTAATCCTTGTTGCAGTACCAGCAAATTGCCAATGAGGTTTCCGCTATCAACCGTAGATACATATCGTGGCGTTAATGGGTTCAACGTCTGTGTATCGTACCAATTATAAAAATGGCCTTTGAAACGCTCCATTTTATGAAGCGTGCTTATAGTATTTGTTGTTCGCTCTGTAAGCTCCCTTGAAGTAATATAGCCAAATTCAAGAGCCGACAAATTAGAGAGCAGTGCAAGCCCTATATTGGTTGGCGATGTACGATGTGCGAGCAATTCCATAGGTTGTTCCTGAAAATTATCGGGAGGGAGCCAATTATCTTCCTGTTGAACAAACTGTTCAAAGAAGCCAAATGTTTTTCTTGCAATTTTCCGCAGGAAGATATTTTGTTCATGCGATAATTTTGACACCGCCTTTGCTCTCGGTCTGCTCGTCCACCACGTAATAAGCGGTGCTATGAGCCATAACGTTAGTATAGGGCCGGCAACATTTAAGTTTACTTTAGAATAGGCTGCCAGGTAGATGAACACAGTAACTGAAAGAAGAGGTTCAACCCACATAGTAAAATACGATGAGGTAAGACCTGTTTCATTAAAAATATTATCATTAGAAGATGGGTTCCATTCCAAAAGCTTTTTCCGTGTTATAAGCATTCTCCATAGTGTCCGCAGTATTGCCATCAGATTGGAAAACGCTTCATAGGGCAAGCAAATCAAAGAAAACAAAGTTTTTGTAGATATATCCGCAATGTTGTTTACAGCATTTTTAACATGATGTTTTAATATTATATCCTTGGGTTTTCTAAGAGTATCCCAAATGGTAGTTATAATAATTGGAATTACAATAATTGCTGAAACAGAAATTGTCCAATAAATATAGGATGGCAATACCAACCATCCCAATAAAATCAAAACGGTAAGCCCAAGCGGAACAAGGCTACGCCTGATGTTGTCAAATATTTTCCATCGGGATAATGCAGATATAGGGTTTTTATGCCAATGTTTTCCCGCACCGGGAACCATGGGCATAAACCATGGAAAAATCTGCCAGTCACCGCGTGTCCAGCGGGCAATTCTTTGCCTGTCGGCCCTGTAACTAGTAGGGTATTTTTCGAATAATTGCACATCGCTGAGCAAACCTGACCTAACATAGCAACCTTCAATAAGGTCGTGACTTAAGATACGGTTCTTAGGAAATCTGCCATCCAATACTTTTGTAAAAGTATCTACTTCATATATACCTTTACCTATAAAGGAACCTTCCCCGAATAAATCCTGGTAAACATCAGAAGATGCCCGTGTATATGGGTCAATCCCGGGTTCATTTCCATGCATACGTGCAAATTTTGATGCTTTGGCATCAGGCAAACTAACCGTTACC
>DATHOL010000176.1:0-3054 GCA_035484895.1 Bacteroidia bacterium
CCAACTTGGGCTCACAGCCATACCATTCATGCCATTGGCATTACCTGTACCCGGGCCAACATAAGATATGCTGAATACCTCTTTAAAAGCATAATTATCTTGATATGTCCAATTATCAGGCACCATACCCGGCAAAGGAAATTGATAAATCTCATTATTAGCAAAGTTGGGATTTGTAAAACTGGTACTGTGTGTGCTTGCCATATATCCTACCGGCAGCAATGGGTCGCAAGCAATTAAAGCCATATCGTGATACGGGTCGGCGGGAGGAGTATTCATTACATTCGCCATAGTAAAGGTTGTCAAATTCGTATCAAGTGTAGCCGCCTGATTGCTGGTGTTACTTGTAGAACCCCCACCGGCAATAAGAATTATATGGTCACATAAATCATACGTTGCTCTCCATAATTCATCTTCGCTGGAACTTGCAGTATATGCAAGCATTAAAGCTCCTGAAACACTTACCTTATCAACCAAGGCTCCCGCATTATTAAATCCTTGCAATGCGAAAGAGGTTCCGCTGGCTTTATCCACGCAAAAATCGCCATAGTAAGGGAAGCTAAAGTTAGAGGTTATATATACCCATTGTTTTACACCTGCACTGTTGTATTGTGCCAATTGGTTTGGGTTATAGCCACCATACACATACACATTACCCTGATAATCGAAATCCACATCGTAAGCTCCGTCATACCCTGAACTGCTCATATAGGTAGTACTTTGTGTCCAGTTAGTGCTCCATGGGTCAATTACCAATGTTTTGGAGGGGTCAGTGTTATTAATTGAAAAAGTTTCTTCATCATTATTTAAGCTATACGCAGAAGCTTTAGCACTATTGTCTTCTTTATAAAAACTAACAGGTGCATGGTCGGTAAAATCGCCCCAACCGGTATTGATTTTTACATTTCCGTCATTGTCAATAGCCATGTCTTTTGCACCATCATACTTCAACTTTATCTTTGAAGCATCTGCGCCCGGATGAACTATGAAGTTATATTTTACACCACTTTTACCTTCCGGGAACACATATTCCACGTCGATACCGGGATATACATTCTGACAGGTGATTTTTTTAAATCCATGTGCAATAATGGTTCCTTTATTACCTTTGGGATAGGTATAGTAAAATGTTTCCTGTGATGCGGCAACGGTAGAAATATCCGTATTGGCGCCTTCCCAGGTAGCTTTTAAATAATGATCTATTGTTTTAACGCTTGCATCAAAATCATCCGGATCAATCAATGTATAATGCTTCGGATTATCTTCATCGGCACGCATACATGAATTCTGGGTGAATTTGTATACCAATCCCCGATTGGTTATATACGCAAAAACATCACCTACTTTTGCTCCGTAAAGGATTACCTCCCCTTGAGGTAAATCAGCTGTAAACTGGCCTTTATTCTCAATAAAATCCTGGTCGTCAAACGGTTTTACAGTCCAGTTGGTTTTATAATTGGTGTTTTTGCCGCCACCACCCGTTGCCGTGGTTCCTTGCCCGTTAACGGTATTAAAACCTGTCAGGAAGGAAATTGAAATTGCAAGGGAAACAAGTTGGTAATTTATTTTCATCTACGTAATATTTTGGTATGATATTACAAAGATAACTCAAATAATACCTAATTATTGCATAGCTATTATTTTTAATCCAATTTTTATTTAACAAGGTTTACACTACCGGTATAAGAGTGCTTCTGATTTTTATTATCATAGGCATTAATGAGGTAGACATAAGTATCTTCCTGAGAAACAGTTGAGCCTCCCTTCACCGTTCCATCCCATCCATTATTAACATCTGTCGTATGGAACAATAATTCGCCCCAGCGGTCAAATATGTACATTTCAAAACTTTTTAAATCGTGTCCCATAGGCATAAACACATCATTTTTACCGTCTCCATTAGGTGAAAATCCACTTGGAATATATACGAAAAAAACCGGGTCAATTGCTACACAATTAATGGCTGTATCTGTACACCCGTATATATTCATAACCACCTCACTTGCACAATAGCTTCCAGTATCCCAATATGTATAGCTTGGGTTTTGCAACGAGCTCAAGGTGTCATTTCCCGGCACACCAAAATTCCAGATCCATGCGGCAATTCCGTATGCATCAGTAGACTGGTCGGTGAACTGTACAGTTGAATTAATAATAGTGGTTGGTTGAGGGGACATGCTGAAACTTGCCACAGGGTTGCTATAAATAGTAACGGAATTAAATGATACTAATGTAGAACTGCATCCGCTATCGGTTACTGTGGTAAGAGATACGGGAAAGCTACCTGATTTAGAATAGCAATAAATAGGACTTTGTTCCATTAAAGAGTCACCGTTTCCAAAACTCCATGTCCATTGCACTATATTTCCTGAAGGGCTTGTACTCCTATCCCTGAACTGCGCGCAAAATGGTAAACATCCGCTTCCATTATCCACGCTGAAAGCGGTAGTTGGCAACTGATTTACATTTATGGTAATAGTAGCAACTGCTAATCCGCACTGGCTGGGCGCAGTAACAGTATATGTTGTAGTAACCGTTGGGGTTACATTTACAACAGGCCCCGATAAATTACCCGGCTGCCATGTAAATGAGCCAGATATATTGGTAGCAATTGCTTCCAGATGTGTAGAGCCCCCCTCACAAATTGAATACCGGGTTGCTGAAACACTTATAGTGGGCGGATTGGCAGTAGTAACGGTAAATGATGCAGCAATCGTACATCCGTTGGCATCGGTAACATTTACAGTTACTGTTTGCGTACCCGCGACTACCACTAAAGCCGAACTGGTTGTGGCGGCATTGCTCCAGGCATACGTATAAGGTGCGGTTCCTCCGCCAATATTAGCAGTCAGCGTATCTGTCTGGCCAACACATAACGATAATGCCCCTGTTATATTAGCTGTTAATGCGGTTGGTTGGGTAATAGTTCCGGTAGCTGTAGCCGTACAACCATTGGCATCTGTTACATTCGTAGTATATGTGCCTGCACTTAAACCTGTTGCAGTTGCATTGGTTTGTGCTGACGGAGACCAGGAATAGAAATAAGGAGAAGTA
>DATHOL010000177.1:0-6510 GCA_035484895.1 Bacteroidia bacterium
GAATTGAAAATATATTTGTGAATGCGGGTGTAACCGCTAAAACATGGTCATTGCCATAGCACGACAAAAAATATAAATCACCATTAGGCGCCCATGCAATATCTCTTGGTTCCGACCCTGCGGTATTTAATGCCACGGCTCCGGTAATAGCGCCTGTATTAACATCCAGATGGGAAATAGATTCAGCAGGAATTGCCCCCGACGTATATGCACATCCTAAATAAAGGTTTGTAAAGCTGCAATCGAAAGTTAAAAGCCAGTATTCATATACCCCATTGGTTATTGTCCAAATCACGCTATCGTTCGTATTAATTTTTTCTATAATTCCATCACAGCAACCCTCCGATATAAAGGAGTTGCCTGCCGGATCAACCGCAAGGTCTCCATACCAGCTACTGCCGGTAAAGCTGGTGACATAGGTCCATACAAGTGTGCCGAGTGGAGTAAACTTTTTAAGTTCCCATGGGGTGCCGCTTCCTCCGCCTCCATACACATAAATATTTCCGGCAAGGTCTTTGGCAATATCTAATGCTTTATCATCTGAAGTAAATCCCGGATCTACCATCCAGGGGTCTATGATCATTTCCCGCGTTTTGTCATAGTTATTTACGGCAAAAGAAATTGTATTTCCAGTTTTAATAAATGAAGATGCAAGCAATTCATGGGTATCTGAATAATAGGTGTGGGGAACTGAATCAATAATATCCTTTGTAGCAGAATCAGCCATGCACAGGGCGATATTACCAATTCCATCTTGTTCAATGGATTGAAAGCCGGAATAGTTCATTTTCAACTTGCTCAAATCAGCCCCCGGATGAATTATCAAATCATACCTGATGCCTTCTCCTTTTTCAGGAAAAAAATATTCTACATCGATACCGGGATAGAGATTATGGCATATTATTTTTTTAAATGCATTTGTTCGCACCGTTTTATCATCATCTGTCCGGTATGAATAGTAATCTGTTTGCTCTTGCTGCGCCTCAATTGTAACATTGACATTCGAGTTAACCCATTCCATTTTAGCTGTATGAACTTCCGGTGGAAGAAAGTGACTGTTTTCAGCACCTGTTCCTTCTTCCTCCTCATTGCCCCGCTTTTCAACTAACTTAACATAGCTGTACATAAGTCCGTGCGAGGTTATACTCAATTGAGTTTTACCAAGCCTTGCCTGGAAAAGAATTTTTTTCCCTGAAGTAGTTGCCCACTGACCCCGGTTTTCTATAAAAACTTTATAGTCGAATGGATTCTTTGACCATGTTCTGCCAACTTGTTTATTATTCGGGATACTTCCTTTTTGTGAATAGCTATAAAGAGGAGTCACTAAAAGCACCAATAGGCTTAATACCAGTGTAGTATTTAGTCTTATTTGCCGATACACTTTAAAGTAGGAGTAAAATTACAAGCATGTTAGGTAATTGGTAATCCTTACAAAGGTAGCATATTCGCCAGATTTCTATTGGACTATTATCTTGCTTGTGCCTAGCAGTGTATTGGAGGTATCGAATACTCTTACAAAATACATCCCGGGGGCCAGTCCCATTGAAAAAAGTTCACATTTATTTCCAGTGAATTCAAACCATTTAAGTTTTCTTCCGGTAATATCATCCAGTTCCAAATAATGTTTATAATCAGAGTTTACAACTATTGTAGTATAGTTGCGGAATGGGTTAGGATAAGCTGCAATCGATTCATTAAGTTTAAGTTGACTTATATCTGTTACAATAGTGGAACACGATTGCCAGCGCGTAATGAAAGGATTGTCAAGTTCATATCCATAAGTCAATGTATCGGGACCAAAAATTGTAGTATCGTACAAGTCTCCACTCATATAAACAAATTTGCCTGAATGATCTAATCCAACTCCATCTCCATCATCCTCATCACCTTCGGTAAATATTTTACCGCAAATAGTATTACCTGCAGAATCAAATTGAAGAAAAATAGTTGCACTCAAATGTGTTGTGTTTAAATTAAATGAATCTTTTCCAAATGTTATTTGATAAGGGCCAATCTCAGCTGCCATAGTTAAATATCCGCCTCCTTCCGTAGTATCTGTCGCAACCGAATAGCCTGCCCAAGAGGAAACACCTATATTTTCCCCCTGATTTGCCCAGAATACGTTTCCTTGTTCGCCATTATATTTAACTAGAAATGCATTATAAAAAGAGGTAGTTGAAGTCAACATATTTGCACCAAAACTTAAGGTGTCCGAAAAATAACCAGTTAGGTAGGCATCCCCATAACGGTCAATGGAAATAGAAGTAGGTATACCATTACATAAATCATTTTTGCCTTTTGCTTTGTTTACCCACAAAATATTTCCATCTGAATCATACTTAGCAATAAATACATCACCATTATTGCAATGTGTAATCAAGGTATCATTCCCAATCATTAATTTATGTGTAAAATATCCTGTTATAAATGGATTCCCATCCATATCGAGTGCAATTGAAGTGCTGGCATCAAAGCTTGAACTACCAGCAGTAACACCTTGTTTTGCCCATACAACATTTCCGTTGGGATTAAATTTTGCAAGGAAAAAATCCAAATAATTGGGGGATGTTTTCAGTTTATCGGCTCCAAAATACACAGTATCTAAAAAGTATCCTGTTACATATATATTCCCTGAGTTATCTGCTGCAAGGGATGAAGCATATATTGCAGAATTGCCGTTGTTTGCAAGAGTAGCTTGTTTTGCCCAAATAAAATTCCCATTCGTATCGTATTTAGCAATAAAAGTATTATAAGAGGTAGTTGATATTAATTTAATTGCTCCAAAAGAAAGTGTATCGTTAAAATATCCTGTTATGTATATATTCCCGTCATCATTGACTGCAACAGAATTGGCGTCATTACCACCGGCGATATTTTCTTTTATTTGTTTAACCCAAATAAAACTTCCATTTACATCGTACTTTACTAAAAATAAGTCCTCCCCATTTGCAATTATTGTGTCGTTTCCAAAGGTTATTTGTCCCCAAAACCAACCAAAGGCATAGGCATTTCCTTTATTATCAATAGCTACAGAATGGTCACCTAATATTTCTCCGCCCCCCAAAGTATCATTTTTAGGTATCGCCTCTCGTCCCCACATCCAATTCTGCCCATTGCAATATGAAAAACTAAAAATGAAAAGAGAAAAGAAAAACAAAGTAAATAATATTTTTTTCAAGACTTTTAGATTTAATTAGCAAATGTAAAGATTTCCCCCAACCTTTCCCTTTCAACTCAATCACACCCCCCATTCCGAAAAAAATATAGTATCATTGACCCAAACCTCCAAAGGGCCTTTGAATAACCGTATTTAAAGCCCCTTTCGGGGTTTGGGGCATACATCATCTGCTCATCCCGAAAAAAAATATATTTTTGCTGCCTCAAATCAAAAAACACGTAATAAAATGTCTTTAAACAAAATTACAGAATTGCTTGGTAAAGATGCTGATAGCCTCCTGAACCATAAAAGTAATACCATATCGAAAGATATGATTCACCACCCCGGACCGGACTTTATTGACCGTACCTTTGCCTTGAGCAATCGTAACCCACAGGTTTTGAGAAGCCTTGCAAGTATATATGGGCATGGCAGATTGGCAAATACAGGCTATGTATCTATCCTTCCGGTGGACCAGGGTATAGAACATTCGGCAGGTGCTTCTTTTGCTCCAAACCCTATTTATTTCGATTCTGAAAATATTGTAAAACTGGCTATTGAAGGTGGATGTAATGCAGTTGCTTCTACGTTTGGAGTGCTTGCTTCTGTTTCACGCAAATATGCCCACAAAATACCTTTTATAGTAAAAATTAACCATAGCGAAATGCTTACCTATCCTAATAAAGCTGACCAGGTGCTGTATGGCACTGTTGAAAGCGCCTGGGAAATGGGAGCAGCAGCTGTGGGAGCTACTATTTACTTCGGTTCGGAAGAGGCTACCCGCCAGATTACTGAAATTGCCGAAGCTTTTGAACTGGCGCACCAATTAGGTATGGGCACTATTTTATGGTGCTATTTGCGTAACAGCGGTTTCAAAAAGGATGGAATAGATTATTCGGCGGCTGCTGATTTAACCGGCCAGGCAAATCACATGGGTGTAACAATACAGGCAGATATTATCAAGCAAAAACTGCCTACTAACAATGGCGGCTATAATGCCATTAAATTTGGCAAGACAAGTCCATTGGTGTATGAAAAGCTTACTACAGACCACCCGATAGACCTTTGCCGTTACCAAGTGGCTAATTGCTATATGGGTAGGATTGGATTGATTAACTCAGGCGGAGAAAGTAAAGGTGCTTCGGACATGGCGGAAGCAGTTACAACAGCAGTAATTAACAAGCGTGCCGGCGGACAAGGACTTATTTCAGGCCGGAAAGCATTCCAAAAACCGATGAAAGATGGTATAGAACTTTTAAATACCATACAGGATGTGTATCTTGCAAAAGAAATTGACCTAGCGTAATGGATAATTAGTAATTAATAATTAGCAATTAGTAATTAAAACCGAAAACCTTATACAAGAAAAAAGCTATGCGTTTGCCATTCGAATTGTAAACTTATATAGATATTTAACAGAAGAGAAAAAGGAGTATGTTCTATCTAAACAGGTATTGCGAAGTGGAACATCTATTGGGGCGAATATAGAGGAAGGAATAGGTGGACAATCAGAAAAGGACTTTTATGCCAAACTGTGTATTGCATACAAGGAAGCTAGAGAAACGAAATTTTGGTTGAGGCTTTTGAGAGATACAAATTATCTTACGGAAAAGGAAGCAAATGCGATAATTGTTGATTGTGATGAAATACTGAAAATCATTACAGCGATTATAAATACGATGAAAAAGAAACTTAACAAATAACAGTGATTACTAATTACTAATTATTAATTACTAATTTTAAAAAAACATGGCCGATAGTTGGTTTCAGCGGATTAAGGAAGGAATCACTACTTCTACACGGGAGAAAAAAGAAACTCCCGAGGGGCTTTGGTATAAATGCCCTATGTGTAAAAAGATCATTCCTTCGGAAGAGCATCTGGCGAATGCTTTTGTTTGCCCGTCCTGTGAATTTCATGACCGTATTGGTTCCATAGAGTATTTCTATTTGCTGTTCGATGATAATAAATTTACCGAACTGAATGCCAATATTGCCCCATCTGACCCTTTAAATTTTGTAGATACCAAGAAATACAATGAAAGGTTAAAAGCCACCCAGGGTAGTACTAACCTTACCGATGCAATCCGCACGGCTGCGGGTCCTATGAATGGGCGTGACGTAGTAATAGCCTGTATGGATTTTAAGTTTATCGGTGGCTCTATGGGTTCGGTAGTGGGTGAAAAAATTGCCCGCGCCATTGATTATTGCATAGAGCATAAAATGCCATTCATACTTATTTCCAAATCGGGCGGAGCACGTATGATGGAAGCTGCATTCTCTTTAATGCAAATGGCTAAAACCTCTGCTAAGCTTACCTTGCTGGCAGATGCCAAATTGCCATATATATCTTTATTAACTGACCCTACAACGGGTGGCGTTACCGCTTCTTATGCCATGCTCGGCGATTTGAACGTTGCCGAACCGGGTGCGCTTATCGGCTTTGCAGGCCCACGTGTAGTAAAAGAAACTATTAAGAAAGATTTGCCGAAAGGATTTCAAACATCGGAGTTTTTATTGGAACATGGCTTCCTCGATGCCATTATCAACCGCAAGGTGATGAAAGAAAAGCTTACTCACCTCATTGGTATGCTGATGAATGATGAGTCTAAGGCTTCGTAATAATTACATTACCACTTTAAATTTGTGAAATAGCCGTTTGTAACGGAATCTAATCCTCCATTAATAGTAAGGTATTGTTCTTCACAGTTAAAGTAGAAAGTTCCGGAAGCGACATGATTAATGGTGTCTAATTCGGTTAAGGTAACTTTTCCTATATAAATGCTATCAGTATAGTAATTAATACTCCAAAAGCCATGGCTTGGACTCCATCCACCTTCTGAATAGGAGCCATTATTTTTATTAGATAAAAGATAAATACCCTGACTTTTGGCATAAAATTTTATTATGAATCCATAAGCACCGGATGGACCATAATTAACCGAGCCCCAAACAGATATTATATTACTTGAATCTATTATTCTAAATGAATTGGGGTCGGTAATATCAGCCCAACTGTCAAATCCTATTGCGGGAGTTGGTGTTGTAGCTGTGGTATTATTGGTGACAGTTGTTGTTGTTGACGGAGGACTAACCGGCTTCTTATCACAAGAACCCCACGCAAGCCCAACAAAAGCCAAGATGAATAAATAGTTTTTCGCCTGATTCATAGAATAAATATAAAGATTAAATCAGGATAACTTCCCAAATATTTCCATCCATTTGGCAAAAGCTATAAACTTGAATAAGCGTCCTTCACCGGGTTGTTCTGTTTGATTGAAGAGCTTTTCATAGTCTTTCAAAATGCTTTTTGTATCCAGGTATTCCGATAGTGCAGGATTTTCAAATAAATGTTT
>DATHOL010000178.1:0-2349 GCA_035484895.1 Bacteroidia bacterium
AATTTAACAGATGATTCAATATCAACAAATACAGTCATTTCAGAATAGATTCCATCTTCCATATGTTCGAAAACACTGTACCCAAAACCATGACGGGTAATATAAGGAGAATTGCCTCCGGCGGGTAAAAGTGTAGGCGACCAGAAATATCCGCTTTCATAATCCCTGATATAAAATGCTTCACCGCCTGAATCACATACAGGGTCGTTATTCCATGGTGTAAGCCTTAACTCATGTGCATTTTCAGACCATGTATATGCGTTTCCGCTTTCAGATATAACTGTTCCAAAACCCGGATTTGCAATAACATTTACCCAAGGTGCCGGAGTTTTATTTTTACTGGTTAAGGTAACAATATACTCTTGTCCATCCTTAGAAAAACCGCCCAAGCCATTATTAAATATTAAACCTTCCGGACTTGAAAGCGGCTTTACAACCGTCGGCTGTGCCAATGCAGGTATAATATAAGGTATCACTAATTTTGAAGCAGGTTTACGCTTAACATGATCTGCCAACGTTCCTCCATTATCCGAAATATTAATTCGGGCCACTGTTTGAAACAGGACTCTGTCCTCATTCGACAATTGATCGGAAGCTCTGACGAAAATACCTCCCGACTTGTCGACTAATTCCCCCGGAATAAGGGATTGTATTTCGTTATGAAATACCTGCCGATAACCGCTATGTTCTTCATTCCAAATAACCAAATCCACAGCAAGCCCTTTTAAACGCCAATAGGAATGAGCCTGTATAAGTTGTTTTACCAATTGCAAGTTTACCTGCTTTTCAATTTTCAGAAGAACAATTGGCAAGTCACCCGAAATGGAGTAGCCCCACAAACCCGATTGTCCTCTGTAATTATTAATAAGAATAGCAGGGTCGGCACGGAACGCATAATTCGGGAATATAACAGAACTTGCCAAGCGGCCATATAGCTGCGCATCTGCTTCCGACGCATTAATTTGCCGCAATACAACCTGGCTATGTGTCCATGCTAATTCAAATACACGATCTTTATGATGTTTGTCTTGATATTTATTTATTAAATTATTGCATATTTCTTCTGTTTCAGCCACACCGATAACCATGTCCACTGTAACTGTTTCTTCCGGTTGCAGGGTTATTTTATAACGAATTGCTACAATCGGGTCAAGCACTGAGCCTTGATTGCCTGAAAGAGGACCGGGATCATTCATGGCTCTAGGGTTTACAATAGTATTGCCCCGTCCTATAAATTCGAGCCGGTCTGTTTCATACGATACTTCATTAGGGTCCTTTCCATGCATCGTCATTAAATGGAAGAGCCACGGAGTTTGTTCTTCGGAAGAACGCGGCCTCCTGGTACAACGTATCGCATGTTGGAATGGAAGTATATCCGTTTGTACAAATAGGTTGCCAAACGCCGGCTGCATCAGGTCCGAACCCCTGGGCGCAAGAACAACTTCAGCATAGCTTGTGATTTCAATGGTTCTGCGGCTGCCGGAACGATTGGTTATATTAACCCTGCGCATTTCGATATCATCTTCCGGGGAAACTACAATTTCAGTATGTGCTTCTATTTCATTAGTTGAAGTGCGGAAATCAATTCGTCCCTGTGAAAATGCAACTTCATAGTTATCCGCTTTTTTAAGTGCCGGTTGATGGGTGTTTGACCAATAGGCATCACTTTTAAGGTCTTTTATATAACAGAATATTCCCCAGTTATCACGGGTAACATCTTCGCGCCAGCGGGTAACATCAAGGTTTTTCCATCGGCTATACCCTCCCCCCGAATTAGAAACCATTACATGGTACTTGCCATTGGATAATAACTGAACTTCGGGAATAGGAGTATTGGGAGTGTTAAGTATTCTAACCTCGCTGCCTGCCGGGATATAGTTAATTTCCGCAATGTCGGTGGTGTGTGCATAAAAGCTGGATACCTTTGGAATTCTTTCCTGGAGCAATAAGAGTGTGGATTTAAATTGCGGTTCGGCTTCAAATAATTTTTGCATAGGTTTATTAACAAGCAAATACGCCAATGACAACAGAACCATTCCCTGGTGATGCGCCATGAACGAATAAATTATGGCATTTGATTGGCCCGTAGGCAAACGAGATGGCGTGTAATCAATAGCCTCGTAGAATCCATATCGTCCTGTCAATCCTTTTTCATGAAGCAGTTCCAAATTTTTGCAAGCCTTTACCGGCGATACCATCAATGCAAGGGCAGATGCGTAGGGTGTAATAACCGAGTCTTCTTCAAGCCCTCGTTTTAACCCAAGGCCCGGAGCCCCGAATGCGCGATATTGATAGTTGGAATTAGCATTTACCATATTAAACCCCGACTCAGAAATTCCCCAAGGCAAG
>DATHOL010000179.1:0-3738 GCA_035484895.1 Bacteroidia bacterium
ATTTTATACGTATTTAATTAACATTTCTCTATAAATGCTCCCTGCAGTTTTACACTATAAAAATGCAAATTCAGTTGCTTGCATTCCACTTCCCATTTCTTTAGTTTATAATCAGGAACTGACGAGTCAAATATAAGCGTACCAAAGTTAAATGCATTTTTCAGACTATTCATATCCAAATCATATCCTCCCGAAATTACTACGTAATTAAGGGTTAATTTACCGGATAGTATTGCTATATCAGAGTTTTGCCTGATAAATACAATTTTGGAATTATTGAATTGAGCAAACTGTTTTGCAAACATTGCTTTTCCGTGAAGAAGTACTGCATTAGTATCGGAATTAAGTTTGGAAGTGTTTTTTACGCCTAGTTTCCACCAGTTATATTGTATATGCATGGCAATATCTGAAGAATCAACTTTACTGAAGGGCATAAGGCTTTGGTTGCCTGAAATAAATGTTGCTGCCGATTTTCCGGGAATATTATAAACGGTAAATAATTGCTGGCCGGAATGAATAGCCTTTTTTACTGCTTCGATACTTAGAAATAGTACGATTGCACATAAACCCGAAACGAGGGCGTAGTATTTCCGCGAAGAAAAGAACATAACGAGAAAGATGATAAAAAGGAATAAAAGCAATACTTCAACAGTTGATATGCTGATGCCTTTGGTTACTGAAAATGGCATGTGTGCCACTCCCGAAACAATAATATTCATAAGTAACAGGCATTTTTTAAGTAGCCATGCTGCTGCCACTGAAATAGAAGGTATCCATGAAGTGAGAAAGAAAAGTATTCCCACGCAGATAACCACCGTTAGTAAAGGAACAATTAAAATATTTGCAAGAAGAAAGTAGTTAGGGAATTGATGAAAATACAGAATAGACAAGGGAAGGACAGCTACCTGACAGGCTATAGAAACACATACCAATTCCCATATTTTTTTGAGCATAAAATTCTCCGGATGGAAGATGGAAAGAAGAGTTTTATAAATAACGATAATTCCGAGCACCGAAAGATACGAGAGTTGGAAACCGCTGTCAGCTATGGAAAATGGGTCAAACAAAAGCATGATAAAGGCAGATGCTGCGAGGGTGTTGACGGTATTAGTATACTTCCTGAAATGCCTGCCAATTGTTAAAAAACTGAACATAATGGTGGCTCTTAATACAGGCGTTGCAAAACCGGTGAATAGCGCATAAAGCCAAAGTAATATTAGTATAAGCACAACACTCATTAACTTCCCGTGTTTGAATTTAGCAGGGAAAACAATAAGGTAACTCAGCAGAAGAAAAATAATACCCACATGCAGGCCTGCCACGCAAATTACATGTACAACTCCGCTATCTATAAAGCTTTGTGTAACCTGGCGGGAAAGGTCTTCCCTGTATCCTAATAAAATAGCTGAGGCAACTTCTGCTTCATTGCCGCCGATCTTTTCATGCAAAAGAGTTGCTAAGTTCTTTCTGCTGTTGTTTGCAAAACGGAGTAAGGCATTGGAATTGTTATTTCCAATCAGTGAATAATTGTAGGCGGAGGCATAGCACTCATAAGTAATTCCACGGGTTTGCAAAAACTGCTTATAATTAAATTCATCGGGATTTGTGGGTGCTTCAATTTCATTTAATTGGGAATACACAACTAGTTCATCTCCATAATTTAATTTTTCTGCAATGGAATCTTTATGAAAATAAAACAGAGCCTTCCCATTGGTTTTTACAAGGATTCCATTCTTAATAACGCCTGTAATTTCTCCGGCTGTTTTAATGGTTTTTTGTTTTTCCTGCGGGATGGAAATAAGCGCAACAACCATACTGTCCCTTCCTCCTTCGCATATATGCCCGACAAAATTTTTATTTTCATCAGGGGTGTGCAATAAAGAAATGGAGTAGCCGCAAGAGAAAAGAAATATACCAACCCATAATCCGTTAATCCAGCGTAAGGAATACTCAGCGCCTTTTATTTTCTCCCGCCAATTCCATAGATAAATAATGCATAAAGAAAGTATGGACAAATAAAAGAAAATAGAATGCGAAGGAAAAGAAAGTTCAGTAATAATGCCAAGCGCAAATGGTATCAGGATTCGTACAAATGGCAGTTGGCTGAGCTTTATTTTCATAAAGCAATGTTATTTTGTTCCTGAAGTAACAGGCAGCGTAGAGGAATCTATAAGTTGTATTCCCTGGTAATAAAAATGCAGAATTTGTGAATAGGTGTAGCCTTTTTGCGCCATGTGTATGGCGCCTTCCTGGCAAAAGCCCACCCGGTGGCCGTTGCCCCTGCCTCTCAGGATAACTTCATTCGCATTTTTCTCAACAGAAAAATAAGTGGAGTGCAGGCTCAGCTCAAGCCGCATATCCTTTAGTGGAATTAAATATCCTTTATCATAAAAGTAAATCTTTTTTTGTTCAGGTATCGAATCCCAGTGGGCTTCGCCATGAGTATCTGTTTTTTTCAGGGAGGCTTCTTTCTTTTCAAAATAGTTGGCCCAGTCGTTCAGGCTGAAATGTTTTTCCCATGTGGCATGCAATTGGTTCAGGCAAAAGGTATCGCGCACCGCCCGCATATAGGGTAGAGACGTGCTCCACACATCTTCCGAGTTTACTGTATATCCCCCGCAATTGGAGTGATACGCCGCATTGATAAGATGCCTTTCGTAATCCGCTATTACTTGCCCTTTGGTTGCTTCCACCGCTTGCAATATTTCCGGTACATCGGCGGTTCCTTTATATACCTGGCAATGCACAATATCACACAGTTCATATTCTTCGCCGATATGCCTTGCCAGGTTCATTAAGGCGTATGTGCGGCAAATAACAGCCTGCGCCTTATAAAACTCTACCGGACGCCGTTGCCCTGCCTCGCACTCTACCACACCGGCAAGATAATGCTCAAATTGTACAATGTTCAGCATCTTTAAATAACCGCCGGCATTGGTTAGTACTAATTCATCATTATATTGACGGGTATTTTTTTCAGATACCGGTTTAATACTGAAGCTGCAATCGGTAGTTATTTCTTTTAAACGGATGGAGGTGTATGTACCCAATTCACGGCTGAGGGTTTTTATCTGCAAAGAATTACCTACTGCTTTTATTTCATATACGCTGGAAGCAGTAATGGAATCAATAGATCTGCCATCTCCGATTAAAAGATATTTCCCTGTTTTGGGTGCGATTATTACCGTTTTCACATAGTCTGCTGCATAAATGCGGACATTTATATTTATGGGCAAAGCGTATAAAGGAAGTAAAAGGCAAAAGAGGAACAGCAATTTTCTCATTGAGCAATAATATGTTTTTTATTTTTATGGAGAAAATCAGCAATAATCTTTGCAGCCCTTGCAGAAGCTCCCGGTCCGCCCAGTTTCTCATTTATCTGTTTATATTCATCAATTATCCGTTCACGGTAAGCGGCATCATCAAGCAGTTTTTTCAATTCATGGGAAAGGTTCTCCACCGTCAGCTCATGCTGAATTAATTCTTTCACCACTTCTTTCTCCATCACCAAATTTACAATACCTATAAATTTAAGCTTTTTTCCAATAAGTCTTTTAGCAAGATGGTAAGATATAGTGCCTGTCAATCCTTTTGCACGGTAACAGATCACTTCGGGAACACCCCAGAGGGCTGCCTCCATGGTAGCTGTTCCCGAGGTAACCAGTGCTGCCGTGGAATGAGAAAGTAGCTCATATGTTTTATCATAAACAATACTGATATTCGAATGGTTAAGATATC
>DATHOL010000180.1:0-9418 GCA_035484895.1 Bacteroidia bacterium
AAGCGTATGGCACGCATCATGCGCAAAGGGTCGTCGCTATAGGTAATATCGGGGTCAAGCGGTGTACGGATAATGCGGTTATCCAAATCATTTAATCCACCAAAAGAGTCAACCAAAACACCATAATTAGTTGCACTCAAACCGATGGCAAGGGCGTTAATGGTAAAGTCGCGGCGCTTTTGGTCATCATCCAATGTGCCGTCTTCCACAATAGGCTTGCGGGAATCACTCCGGTATGATTCCTTACGGGCTCCGACAAATTCAATATTATAATCGTCGTAAACAATTTGCGCAGTACCAAAGTTTTTATAGACATTCACTTTTCGGTCGCCAAGCAATTTCGCAACTTCCAGGGCAAGGTCTATCCCCTTCCCTACCGAGACAATATCGATATCCTTGCAAGGGCGGTACAAAAAGAAATCACGCACATAACCGCCCACGGCATAGGCTTCAACACCCAGCGCGTCCGCCGCATCGGCTATCACATCAAAAATAGCTGTGTCGATTGCCTGCCTGCTTATGCGTTCTATTTCTTCTTTGGTCATTAGCGTATAATCTCAAGTTCTCCGTTCATTCCGAGTTTTATAATCCGTGAGGGCTTACTCTTTGTTGCTTCGTATTGCCTCAAAGGTACAACGTAATCTACTTTGCTTTTTATTTCATCGCTTATTTCATCAAAGAAGGCCGGGGAAGGTTCCCCACTGATATTCGCAGATGTAGATACTAAGGGTTTCCGCAAGGTGTTAATAAGCATTTTGCAAAATTCATCTTTCACCACACGAATGGCAATTGTCCCATCTTCCGAAATTAAAGACTTGCAAACTCCTTTTGCATTTGGATATATAATAGTCAAAGGGTTTTCAGCAAACTCCACCAAATCCCAGGCCACTTCGGGAACGGTGGCATAAAACTCAAGCATTGAAACTTCTGAAACCAGGATAATCATTGACTTGGAAGACGGACGGTTTTTTATTTCAAACACACGATTAACAGCCGCTTCATTGGTGGCATCGCAACCAATACCCCAAATAGTATCGGTAGGATAAAGAACAGTGCCGCCTTGTTTTAAAACACGAACAGCTTGTTTGACTTCTTCCAACATAATAGCTAAAAGAGATGAGTGATAAGAGATAAGCGAAAAACGTATTTCATTTAACGGGAGGCTCTTTGCAATCTTGTTAAGTAGTCAGCAGGAACAGGAGCCTTATTCTGGCTGGCCAGTAAAGCATATTTCAAAGCATCCGCTTCGCGATGAAGTTTATCGTATGCGGTAGAAAGATTAAACATGCATTCTCCATTAGCAGGTTGCAACTCCAATACTTTCAAATAATCTTTAATTGCCGCATCAGGATTGCCACCATTGAGGAAGCAATTCCCGCGCATCATATAATTGGAAGGCTCCTTGGGTTGCTTCTGAATAAGTTTTCCGTAATGAATAACGGCTTCATTCAACTGCCCAACCTGTAATTCGGTGCGTGCAACTTCAACCAATACTCCATCCTGCGTGGTGTCGAGTTTATATGCTTTTCTAAAATTAGTAAGGGCAATATCGAATTTTCCCAGATTGGCATAGGTTACACCAAGGTTGTTGTAAATAGTTGCATCGGTACTGTCATATTTTATTGCCATAGCAAAGCAATAGAGTGCAGAATCAATTTGTTTACGCATACCGTAAATATTACCCATATTCCGGTAAACCCCTGCCTGGTCAGTATGCAATCGTATCAGCGTAGCATAAGGAACATACGCTTTATCATATTTACCGCTATCGGCAAGGTAGTCGCCCAGGTTTAAATACGGCAATTGGGAAGTTTCATGGCTCTTGACTATTATATCGCCCCAAAAAGTTTCGGGATTGTGCCAAACCAAGGTACGTTCATAGCACATATAGCCAAGAGTAGCGCATATAAGTCCCAGCCCGCCTTGTATGGCCACATGGTAAGTTTTGTTTTTATACCAAAGCCAATGCGCCAGATACACAAGCAAAAAAATCAAACCAAAGTAGGAAACGTAGCTATACCTGTCAGACATAATGGTGGTACCTGCCGAAAGGAATTGCAGAATGAAAACCAGGTTGGCAAAATAAAACCCAATACTGAATAGTGCAACTCTGAATAGGTCTTTGTTTTTGCGGGTAAGTATAAGCGGAACAGCAATAATTGCAAGTGCACAAAAGGGAGCCACATAATAGAATGAAGGTAAAAAGTGATCGGAAGTAAGCCCCGGGTATGGATAATAACCGCAAAGATTTGCAGGAAAGAAAGCATCTACCGTGTACATGGTAAATGCATAACTCGATATAAGCAGCTTTTGAATTATGGAATACCCATGTGTAAAAACAACTGTATTATGGCCTATTTCCAATATGATGGATTGCAATCCCGATAAAAAACAAATCACCCAAAACGCCCATTTTTCAAGGCCTAATTTAAACAATGCTTTTGCTTCCCTCACCAGCCATGAGCCTGTTTTTGGCATAAATGTAAGGTCGCGTTTTAATAATAAATCAACAGCTAAAATGGATAGCGGAAATGATACCGCCATAGGCTTGGAAAATAGCGACAATAGGAAAAATTCCAGCACATAAAAAAGTTCGATTCTGATTTTTTTGAATTTTACTTCTGCAAGAATTGCGCCTGATAAAAGTACCAAAAAGATAATAAATATCATCGGTATCCATATGGAATAATTATGGCTCTTCAATGTAAAATCAAGTGAAAACTCTTTCAACCCGAAAATGCCCCAAACACAACCCATGGCAAAAGCAATATTTAAGTAAAGCATCCATTTAAACTTGGCTCCTTCGGTATAACGGACATACATAATAAGTCCAAGGAAATAGAAGATAGAATACATTACATCTTTGCGTTCAGCAATCCATGCAACCGATTCTACGTGCATTGGGTGTATACCATGAATGAGTGAGCCGACAGCCACTAACCAAGGGATGACCCTGATGGCTTTATAGCCTACCTTAATCATAGAATCCATTAAGATTTTAGTAAAGTAGAATATGATAATTGCATTTAAAATATGCAGCATTATCTGTGTGAAGTAATAACCTTCCGGGTTAAGTTGCGAGAACTGATAATTCATCGCATAGGTAAGCATTGTAAGCGGGTGGTAATAGTTCAGCGTAATGTCATGAAACAACATATTGTAAATATTTGACGCTGAAAAACTTGTAATGTATTTATCCTTTGTAACATAAATCCAGTCATCCCAATTAAGAAACTGGTTATGCAATGTATAATGGAAACAGATAAATGTAATGATGGAAACACCCGCAAGCAAAGCCAGGTTCATATCGCGGCTGTTCATAGAGGACGGTTTAACCTGAACTTGCTCCTTCGGCTTTACAGCATTTGCTGCAGGTTTTTTTTGAATATTTTTTTTGGGATTGCTCATCGTTTATCCAAACTCTATTCTCCTCCGGATTTAGCCATTTTCTGCAAATCGGAAATATAATTATCTGAAAGTTTAAACCCATATTGTTCCGCTTTTTGGGCATACTCTATTGCTTTGGTATATTGCTTCTCTGCTTTATACGACAATGATAGATCAAACAAGCAGCCATTATTTTTGGGGTTAGCGTTAAGCTCCCGCAAGAAATCATCAATGGCTTCTTTCATTTTCCCTAAATTAAACTCTGCTATGCCCCGTTTAAAATAATAGTCATGGTTATTAGGGTCGATTGCTATCAGGCGGTTATAATCTGCAATGGCAGCATTGTAATCTTTCACACCATCCAAATATGTGTAACCCCTGTTCTCCAATAATTTCTGGTTATTAGAATCCATATGGAAGGCATGATTATAATCTCGCATCGCACTGTCATTATACCCCATGCGGGAATAGGTAATAGCCCGGTCAAGATAGGTATCAAAATTTTTACTGTCAAGCGATAATGAATGTGTGTATCCTTCGAGCGATTTTTTAAAATTATTGCGGATAGCCCATATATTGCCCAGATTGCTATAAACTCCCGCATCCTTGCTTTTAATATTCTCCAACACAACATAGTTCATATAAGCGCTGTCATAATCGGGTGGAGTTTTATCCTGCACATAGTAATTACCCAGATTTTTATAGGCAGTTTCAACCCCCTGATGAACATGTATTACATATTGAGAATGGTCGGCCTTATAAACCGTATCAATAGTAGCAGGATATTTTTTAATCACATCAGACCAAAGCGTTTTGGTGCTGTGCCATACTTCCGTGCGTGCCTGGCATAAATAGGCAAACAAACACGAATACACTGCTATTACAGCAATAACGGGAGTTTTTATTGCGGGTATTTTATCAATTAAGTAGTAAATGAGGAAAACCAGCATAAATACAAAACCGACATACGAAGCATAGCTATAACGGTCCGCCATAATCGATGGGCCCGAGGATACAAATTGAAGAATAAACATAACGTTGAAGAAGTAATATCCGAAACCAAATAATACAACCCTGAAAAGGTTTTCGCCAACCTTATAAGCCAGGTATAAAATTGTTAGTGTAACACCAAGTGCAATAAAAGGTGTTAAATAAAAATAGAAGGGCAAGTTGTTTGAATCGGTTAATTCGGGGTAAGGATAAAAAGAGCAAAGATGCGTCGGAACAAATAGTTTTGCCAGGTACATCAGGTAGTTCATTCCGACAAATGAAATCCGTTGTATAGTAGTAAATACAGCTTGCGCCGTGATGGAACCACTTTCCTTTTGCAGCCTGAATGTTACAACGCCAAATATCATAGAAACAACTAAAAATGGAATTTTATTCAGCAATAATTTCCATCCAATTTTCAATAAGCGAGATAATTTGCTTCCTTCTTTAGGTTCAAATAATTTATCTCTTTTCAGTAATATATCAATTGCAAGAAGCGAAAGCGGGAACACCACAGCCAGCGGTTTAGATGCCAGGGCGAGGATAAAAAATAAAACGACCGAAACCATTTGCATTATTTTGCCCTCCATTACATATTTCACATACATTATCATTCCCATTAAATAGAAAACAAGATAGAGCACGTCTTTTCTTTCGGCAATCCATGATACCGACTCCACATGCATAGGGTGTATACCGTGCCAAAGGGCACAAAGGGCAGCCAGATAAGGTATTCCCTTTATTTTCCCATAGCCTTTTTTCACCATTGCATTTAGCATGGTTAACGACAAAAGATAAATCAATGCAGTATTAAGTAAATGCAATAGAATATTCACCATGTAATAAGACTCTGGATTTAGCCCTGAATACTTATAATTCAGCGCAATAGTAAGCATGGTAAGCGGATGGAAGTAAGCAATACCCGCAGAAGTCATTAATATACTGTGGAGGTTAGCTGAAAGATTCTTTATATATGCATTCTCATAAATATAAAGCCCGTCATCCCAATTGGTGAATTGGTTATGCAAAGTAAGATGGTAGCACCAATAGGTAATAATAAGGACACCT
This sequence comes from Bacteroidia bacterium, assembly GCA_035484895.1. Taxonomy (GTDB): domain Bacteria; phylum Bacteroidota; class Bacteroidia; order JABEUT01; family JABEUT01; genus JABEUT01. The sequence goes on from DATHOL010000180.1 coordinate 5,446, forward strand.
CCCAGTAAAGCGTAGTGGAGCCATACAGGATACTCGGGCGGAAGAGCAACCTTTACCTTAGGAACCTGCTGGCTACCTTTCGGTGCTGGTTTGCCGGTTGGTTTATTATATTTTTGGGTTTTAGCGCTCATTTAGCCTGCGAATTTACATTTTCCTTCAAAATATCGGTTTCCCTTTTTTAGCACTCATCACTTTACTTCGTTTTATACCCGTTTATACCCACTAAAAAAGGAGACCGGTTTTTCAACTGATCTCCTACTAACAGGCACGGAAATAATATCCTTACTAATGCATGATCTCCACTTTCTTAATTATCGGATTCCCGGATTCAGGCTGTACTTTTAATAAATAAATACCATTCACAAAAGTTGCAGTATTAAGCACAATAATATCATGTCCTGAATAGGAATTATTGACTAAAAATTGCCCCAGATAGTTAATAAGCGATATGGTAACCTTCCCTGCTATATTATGCATTACTATATTCAAGTTATCGGAGGAAGGATTAGGGTATGTCTCAATAACTTCATTTGATTTTATATTCCTGCTCCCTAATTCGCAATTGGAATCGTATACAATCTCTCTTATCTTACTGGAGAATTCCGTTATAAATAAATTTCCACACCGATCGGTCACAACACCTGCAGGCCCTGCTATTTCTGCTGCTGTTGCGGGGCCGCCATCACCTGTATTTTGCCCTGTTCCATCCCCGGTTAAAGTACTTATAATTCCAGAAGGATTAACCATACGAATACGGTTTCCATACCAATCTGCTATGTAGACATTCCCCGGCATATCCACCCATACTCCCCATACATGGTCAACTTCAGCATCGGTGGCGGGGCCGCCATCGCCATAATATCCGGAGACGCCATTACCGGCTATAGTATTAACTATTCCATTGGTATTAACCATACGGACACGGTAGTTTCCAAAATCAGAAATAAAAATATCGCCGGCTGCATCTATAGACATTCCAAGGATAGAGCTAAACTCGGCAGCCGTTGCAGGGCCTCCATCCCCACTGTATCCGGCGGGACTTGAGCCCGCCACGGTAGTAATGATTCCGGAGGTGGATATGCGGCGAACCCTTTGGTTATATGAGTCGGCAAAAAAAACATTGCCGCGAAAATCTACCTGTATGCCCCCCGGATTAGCTATTTCAGCGGCTGTTGCAGGGCCACCGTCCCCATAGAATCCGTAATGCCCGTTTCCGCCAATAGTACTGATTATGCCCGAAGTATTCACCTCACGAATCCGCATAGAATATGCATCGGTGTAATATATGTTACCCGCAGCATCGGCTGCAACACCATTTGGCAACCCGATTTCAGCCGCTGTAGCAGGGCCTCCGTCACCATAAAATCCTTGCCATCCGTTCCCTGCAACGGTATTTATAATACCACTTGTATTAATTACCCGAATACGGTTATTCTGCCAGTCCGCAATGTATAAATTACCCTGATTGTCAAAACTTGCATCTGCCGGTTGATTCAACTCTGCCGCGGTAGCCGGCCCTCCGTCTCCGCTGTAGGCTGATGTATCAATTCCTGCAACGGGTATAATATTTTGGGCATTGACAACCGAAAAATTTAAAATGAGCGCCGAAAAATAAAGGGTAAACTTTCTCATACTGTATAATTTATGAAGACATTAAAATAATGTTTAGCCCTAACAAATGTAACAATATTTATTATGCCACACCATTTACCGCCTGAATTTCAACTATTCCGCCCTATTATAAAGTTTGGGCTGCTTATTTAATATCAAGCCTTGCTTTTAACAGCCGGATATATTCGTCCGGAACGGCATATTGTGCGTTTTGAGCCATTTGCGCGTACTTATACGCGTTTTTAAAATCACTTTCACGGTTATACGCTATAGACATATAGAACATACACTCGGAATCGTGGGGCGCAATTTGAAGATTGTGCATAAAATCATCCATAGCAGGCTTTGCAGCCTCTTTGTTAAATTCAGCCACACCCCGGTAATGATAATAACCCGGGTTTTCCGGATTGATTTGTATGACCTGGGTATAATAGCTTATAGCGCTGTCAAACTGGTGAGCATTTAAATACGTGTATGCAATATTGCGTATCAGAATTTCAGAATTCGGATTGATACGGTAAGAGTGCCTGTAATCCTTAATAGCAAAGTCATACTGCCCCATAGCCGAATAGGTTATGGCTCTGTCTAAATAATTATTCGGATCATTGCTATCAATTTTTATTGCTTCGCCATAATACAGAAGCGATGCTTTATATTCCTTTTTTGCGCCCATCACACTACCCATATTGCAATATACTTGCGGGTCACCGGTTCTTAAATTGATTGCTTCTTTATAATTGTCGGAAGCCTTATCCAGGTCTCTCTGTTCAAAATAATAATTACCTAAATTATTATAGGCTTTAATAATACGGTGCGGATATTGTTTTATAACATCGGTCCAAAGGGTTTCAGAATTATGCCAAACGAGGGTTCTCTGATAACATAGAAAAGCGAAAAGCAACATATAAACAGATACAAATGCAATTACAATTGTCCTTATTAATTTCCCTTTCTGAATAATTTTATAAACGAAAAATGTAATCGGGAAGAATATTCCAAAATAGCATACGTAGCTATACCTGTCTGCCATAATATTTGGCCCTGAGCCAATAATCTGGGAGACCATTACCATATTAAAAAAATAAAAGCCTATTCCGAAAAGGGCCATTCTGAAATTATTTTTTCCTGACCGGTAGGCAAGATATAAGGGTATTGCTACACCCAATAAAGCGATAAGCGGCGATACATAAAACAGAATTGGCAATCCGCCGGAAGCGTTTGTAAAATCGGGATAAGGATAATAGGCACTCTGTGCGAAAGGGACGAACGCCTTTAAAATATACATATAGAACCCGTATGATGCAAAAAGAAAACGCTGAAATAAATTATATGCTTCATGCTCCTGGACCGCCCCCGAAGATTTAGCCGAATAATAGGTTGATACAGCCGAAAGAATGAAAACAAAAACAAAAGGTAGTTTCTCCAACAAAATATTTTTAATGGAGACTCGCAAATCTCGTTTCAGTAACACATCTATCATAAGCAAGGAAAATGGAAACACCCCTGCAATGGGCTTGGAGAGTATGGAAAATACAAAACAAAGAAACACTAAAAATAACCACAGATATTTTTTCGCTTTAACTTCGGCGTACTTTATATATGCCATCATTCCGGCAAAATAGAAAAGGGCATACAGCACATCTTTCCTATCTGAAATCCATGAAACGGATTCCACGTGCATGGGGTGTATAGCATAGGCTAATGTACAAAAAAACGCCAACCATTCTTTCCATTTTAAAATACCATACCCGTTTTTTTCCATTGCGCCAAACAGCATCAACACAAGGAAAAACATCAGGCATGAATTGATTAAATGAATTACAATATTTGTGATATAATAAGATTCCGGCGCTATTCCGGAAAAATGATAGTTAATAGCATAGGATATCATGGTTAGCGGAAAATGATAATCGCCTGTAATATCATAAAACAGCATCTTATTTATGTTAGCTGCGCTGAACGATTTAATAAAAATATTTTGCGGAACAAGGCGCTGGTCATCCCAGTTTGTAAACTCATTATGAATAGAATAATGATAGCAGAGAAAAGTAATAAGCACTATGCCCAATGGCAATGCCCGGCGTAAAGTAGTATTCGGCTTTTCTAATTTAAGCTGTATATTTTGTTTAGGGTTTACTTTCATTGAAAGCCTTTGTTTTATACCGGGACATGGTAATCACGCAGCACATCGTTTAATGATGTTTTGGTATCGGTACTTTCTTTACGTTTGCCAATAATCAGTGCACAATTAACATGGTAGTTCCCTGCAGGAAATTTCTTTTCATAAGAACCGGGAATTACCACCGAACGCGACGGAACCACGCCTTTATATTCAACAGGGCTTTCGCCACTCACATCAATT
>DATHOL010000181.1:0-2342 GCA_035484895.1 Bacteroidia bacterium
TTTTCACGTTTTCCACATTGGTATTGTTGCAAGCAGCTATTGCAAACATCCCCGCTAAAAAAATCAAAGGTGTTTTCATATTTTTTTATAAAAAATTAATTGCTGACAAAAGTACACCACAATTCCGCTTTCTGCAAGACATTTTCGCCTAAAGGCATAATAATCGTGATAAAGGTTTATTAATTACCGTTGAATCACTACAAACCCTAATTCCCGGCAGGGGTATCCGCTTTTTTTCTTTGGCTCCATTTAAAATCCTTGCCACAGTCAAAACAATGGCAGCTGCGGCTAAAAGAAGCCGAGGGAGCCGGAACAAATACTAATACACTTAAAATGGCAAATAAAAGGCCCGAAGGCCGGGGTTTTGAAACTTCTTCCGAGCCACAGTGAGGGCATACTATGCGTTTATCTTCTTCCAAACAAGTAAAAACAAGTACAGTAAATGGATGTATTTTTTGATTTCAACACCAGGTTGTTTCTCGAAAATTCAATAGCGTATCTTCCATTATAAACAAATTGAAAAGTATCTGCATGGCTGATGATGAGGCTGTCATTCGTTACTTCCCAATTCGCTTTGACAGGAAATGTTTTAAATCCCGGAAGGGAAATAGAGCCGGGTATTTTGAAATCAAAATTCTCTTTACATCCGCCAAATACCATACTAACGCCATAGGATTTGGGAAAGTAATCGGTGCCCTTGTATGTAATATGATCAACACACCAGCAAAAAGGGTCCGACAGCTTTTTGGATGTATCGGGCCTGGTTAAAAAATATACCGGCAAACAAACAGCAGCAATCACTGCCAGAACATATATACCGAGCCTAGCCTCAAACCTAACCTTCTTAAAAAAGGGCAATCTATCAGCGAATGTTTCCAGCCACTTGTAAGGATTTACATCTCTGTCATTCCTGTTCAGGTAGCCTTCTTCTTCCAATATTTTTGTGGCTGCCTCCACATCCTCCTCCTTCACCTGCAACTTTACCCCGCCAACAGCATAAGAATATACAGGATTGGTTTGAACCGTTAATTCGTCCTTAATGAAGCATTCTATACCTTCCGATTCCAACCGGCCTTTAATAATATAAACCTGCTGCGGATAGGGTAATGACAATATGGTTACTAATGTTGGCATAGCAAATATTAACTTCGGTAAAGATACGGTTTTCACTAAATCATTACCGTCATTGCAAAGCATTGCTATTTATGGCAGAAAATAAAAAACCCGGCCATTTCTGCACCGGGTTCTGAATTTTATTTCTATCAACTATTTTTTATTTTAAATATATCAGCTGGCCCAAATGTCCCGCTAAATGTGCTGTTCTGCCGGCTACAATAGTCAAACGATTGCGATGCGGTTCTTTTGCAAAATCCTCATCCGAAACTAAGGTATGCTTTTGAAACCACTCATCAGCTGAAAGTTTGGTATAGTGCGCCGCTAGTTTATCATTAACGGTTTTCCAATACTCCCGGACCTCACTGACAGAAGGCAATTCAGCAACAGCTCTGTCAGGTTTGGTTATAAAAATTTCATGGAATTCGGGGTGTACTTGTTTTTCAAAATCAAGTATTGCAAGCATATGGTCGTGCACAGCTGCAAGATGGCCCAGCAAATAAATCCCCCTGTTCCTGCCGGGAGCAGCTTCATGCATGAGTTGCTCATCAGTAAGTTTATTCAATAGTTCATCGGTTGCTTTAATTCTGGAGTTCCATAAATCAAGCACCATTTTTACGGCTAGTTGGCTTTGGTTTGTCATTTTGTTTTGTATTAGTTGTTGTTGTATTTTAGTTTTTCCCCGAACCCCTAAAGGGGCTTTGATTAGTTGCCGGTCGGGCTCCGGCTTATTTCTTTTCAGCATTTATCCTTTTAGCTTCACTGTAGGCATCGGCTGCAAGGCTGAACATTAAAACCACCAGCCCTATAAACAGAAAGAGCCAGTCGTTAAAAACAAGATTGGTCAGGAATATTTTTATTTCGCCATAGCGAATCAATACCCATGCAATTACCAAGGCAAAGCCAAGCATTTTGCGCTTGCCGTTATAAATATATCCTCCGCCAAATAACAATAAGTTTAAAACGAATGCGAGCCATGGGTTTTTCATAATTTATTTTAGATTAATTAATAAGGAGCTTATTTTTAGATGTATTAAATTTGACAGTGCGAATATAAAACAAATAACTTGCATTTTGCAAGTTTTAATAGATTATCTTTGTAAAATTATTCTAACTCATGCCGAAAGAGGGACTTAAAAATATGGATAAACGGTCTGACTGTCCCGTTTCATGCAGCCTTGAACTGATTGGCGATAAATGGTCGCTGCTTATTATACGAGACATGCTCC
>DATHOL010000182.1:0-3731 GCA_035484895.1 Bacteroidia bacterium
ATTTCGGCGGTAGGCCAGGCATAGTTCATGTCGGCACCAATGTGTTTGGAGTTCATTACGTCATACGCACCTCCATAAGCTTTGCGGGTAATAACCGTTATCCTAGGTACAGTTGCTTCACAGAAAGCATAGAGCAATTTCGCTCCGTTGGAGATGATACCGTTCCATTCCTGGTCGGTGCCGGGAAGAAAGCCCGGTACATCTTCAAATACGAGTAACGGAATATTAAAGCTATCGCAGAAACGTACAAAACGGGCTGCTTTGGTTGATGATTTATTATCCAAAACACCGGCAAGGAAAGCAGGTTGATTGGCTACAATGCCAATACTTTTCCCTGCCAGGCGGGCAAAACCGACAATTATATTTTCGGCATAATTCTTATGGACTTCAAAAAAACTGTCGGTATCGGTTACTTCCGAAATAACTTCCCTTATATCGTACGGTTGGTTGGGGTTTGCAGGAACTAAATTAGTGAGTGCAGGACGGCTTTCATTGCCGGATTCGTACGGAATAGAAGGAGCATCCTCCTCGCAGTTTTGAGGGACATAGCTCAATAAGGTTTTGAGGTATTGAATACACTCTACCCCATTGGCACAGGAAAAATGTGCCACACCTGATTTAGCCGAATGAGTAGAAGCACCGCCTAATTCTTCGGAGGTCACTTCTTCATGGGTTACGGTTTTTACTACGCTCGGGCCGGTGACAAACATATAAGAGGTATGTTCCACCATTAATATAAAATCGGTGATAGCAGGAGAATAAACCGCACCTCCTGCACAGGGACCCATAATAGCGGACAGTTGAGGTATTACACCCGAAGCCCTGGTATTTCTATAAAAAATATCGGCATAGCCGCCAAGCGACACAACACCTTCCTGTATACGTGCACCGCCTGAGTCATTCAGGCCAATTACGGGTGCTCCGTTTTTCATTGCTAAATCCAATATGCGGCAAATTTTTTCGGCATGTGCCTCAGATAACGAACCGCCAAAGACGGTAAAATCTTGTGCAAATACATAGGTTAACCTGCCATTAATAGTACCATATCCGGTAATAACACCATCGCCCAAAAACTGTTCGCGCTCGGTGCCAAAGTTGCTTTCACGGGCGGTGACGAACATGCCAATTTCTTCAAAACTGCCTTCGTCCATCAGCAGGGCAACCCGCTCGCGGGCGGTAAGTTTGCCTTTTTTATGTTGCGATTTAATACGCTCCTCTCCTCCACCTAACTTGGCTTCGGCTATTTTATCCTGTAGTTCTTTATGTTTATCGGTCATAGTATTTGTTTTAAGCTTATAGCTGATGGCTTATAGCCAATAGCTTTAGGCTGCAAAGGTAAAAGATAATAGATATTGAAAGTATTAACGCAAATTCCCCTCCTTGAAGGGTCTGGGGTGGGTTGTCTTTCTTAGTGTTTCTAAGTGGACTTAGTGTCTTAGTGATTTATATTATCTCTTTTGCTTTGGCAGCTAATAATTCTACACGGCTATTTACAAAATGGTCATATGACAAATCAAGGGAATCCGAAGGACATAATGCTCTTGACAAAACGTTTTCAATTGCCAATGGATTTATAAGGTCTTTGTATGTTAATGGTGATTTATTTTTAATTTTCTGATTATCACCATTACTAAGAAAACAAAAATTTACCAGGGCATTAATCTTTTTACTTTCCACACCTAAATCCTGTAAATGCTTTTTAGGAAAAATATGATGGAACTCATTTCTATTTACAAGTTTTAAAACATCGCTTAATGTAACATTTGCACCGGATAAAAATGAAAGCGGATTTTGAAAAGCGAGAAAAAGCACAAAAGTTTTGGTGTTTACGGCACTCACATTAAATTGATTATTTGTAAAAAAATCATTACTTATTTCGCATTCAAATTCTGCAATTTTAGTATTTTCATCCTCACTCAATGCCTTCATCGATGCAATGTCTTGTTTATGCTTATCGGATATACCACCAGTATATCTTCTAGCAAAACTTGAACGCCAGAACCACTTAATCAATTGTTCTCTTTGTTTATGAGTGATGTTTTTACCACTAACTTTCTCGGTAGCAAAAAAATAAGAAAGTGAAACAAGCATTGATGGATAAGGCATCCATTCCAATGAATAAACATTTAATTCGTTTCTTAAAAAATCGACAGCTCCCTTTAAACCATTTTTGATTTTTTCAAAATTCTTTCGAACACTCTCGCCCTTTAAATTAATAATTGAAGATGGTGAAGCTTCACCGGTAATTATGCCGCTACAACACTTTAGTTGCAAATCTTTTTCTTCAGAAATGTTACCGAAGCCAAAAGGTTCCATTTCAGAGGAAAGTTCAGAGAATTCCTCCTGTAAATCAAAATCGGAACTCCAACTCCAGGCAGTTAAAAGTTGATATGTATCTAATGGCGTCCCTGCTCTATTTATTCTTTCAAAGATTATGGCGACACTAGTTATATCATCAGTTTCAATTTCTTGTGCCGGCAGAGTGAACTCTAAGAATCTTTGATATACATCGGTAATTAACCTCTTTTGCTTATCATCAAGATTATTAACCTCTTTATGGAAATCTAAAGGACGGAAAATTACATTCATTGGAAAATGTATTGCTTTCACAACATTTTCTTTTTTCAATGAAATAAAACAAGGTTCTTGAATTTGGTCTGCTTTTGTAAAATCAAAATATACATCCAACCAATCATAATTATTATCCGCTGTTAATTCAGTTTGAAAAACACTAAACAATGAAGTTATACGTTGCTGTCCATCAAGTACATAATAAATTGGATGGTCCTTTCTCGGGTCAGGAACGGTGTAGTTTCCTAAGGATTTTTCAGTTGATAGTCTTTCACTTGTTTTCCACAAAAAGACATTTCCAATTGGAAAATTCTTATAGATACTATCGAGGAGAAATGATACTTGGTTCGATGACCAAACAAAATCCCTTTGAAAAGCAGGAATTCGGATCTCCCCTGAAATTACTCTTTCTATTATTCTTTTAATTGTTAACATACAAATTTGAATTTAATTCTACAAAAATAACAATAATCTCTTCCTATCTTACTTGTTCCAAAGCTATTATTCAAGCTAAAACCCACCCCGCTAATTACCCGGCGCATGCACCGTACTAAACCCTATCAGTTTATCATAAAAGAACCCGACGGGGCGATAATATGCATATAGGAAATAGGTGTTGGTGGTTTCAAAATGGGTGCCTTCCAGGCAACTAAGGTCAGCAACGGTTGAGCCTTTTTTCAGGTAAGCGTATTGATATTCATAATAACCCTGCTTAAGGTAAGCTGTGCCGACATAGCCTTTCCGTTTGGCATCATAATGCATTTGATACTCGGGCTGGCATTGCCAATCTGTCACAGCCCCAAAAATGTAAATGTTGCCGGTAGTTATTTCAGAATCTATCGGCATAAAAAAGTTGATGTATACGTATTCCGCACTGATGGGCGTACTGTCGGCATCTTTGGTAAGTATCAGGTATTGTCCATCTATATCCGACTCGGTAAAATAAGGTTCACCGGCACGGGGCACATCGGGCCTTAGGTTAATTTCGTATGAATTTTTATTATTTACAAACGATTCCTCATATTGGGTAAGGTATTTCAAACTCGTCATATCAAAGGAGCGGTACTGATTGCCTCCGTCAAAACTATTACCTATATCCATATCATAAATCAGGGCGGTATCCACTATATAGGCAGGTTGCAAGCCACTGATGGCATTAT
>DATHOL010000183.1:0-2540 GCA_035484895.1 Bacteroidia bacterium
GGGATCTTCCGAGCGCGGATTATCGGATGTGAGAATTACCTTATCACTTTTTTCACAAGCGATAGAAGCCATGATTGGGCGTTTTGCTTTATCCCTGTCACCACCGCAACCAACAACTGTAATTATCTTTTCTTTGCTCGCTCGAACATCGTGAAGCGTGGAAAGAACATTTGCTAAAGCATCCGGAGTGTGGGCATAATCAACTACGCCAATGGTTCCATTTGGAGCTTTCGTATACTGGAAACGGCCTTCCACAGCATCCAGGCTGCTTAATGCCTTTAGTGTTTCTTCTTTATCTTCGCCTAATAGAATTGCTACCGCATATATTCCAAGTGCATTATATGCGTTAAATGCGCCAATTAATTTTATCCAGATTTCCCTGCCATCTAATGTAAGGTCAAGCCCGGAAAAAGTGTTTTCAATAATTTTGCATTTATAGTCAGCCTGATTTTTTAACGCAAATGTTTTCTTAACAGCCTTGGTGTTTTGCAACATCACCATTCCATGCGAGTCGTCCTTATTTACCAATGCAAATGCTGATGGTAGAAGGTCATCAAAGAATTTCTTTTTTGCTTTTATGTACTCATCAAATGTTTTATGGAAATCTAAATGGTCGTGTGTAATATTTGTAAAAACTCCTCCGGCAAAAGTCAATCCAACAATTCGTTTTTGTACAACTGCATGCGAACTTACTTCCATAAAGCAATGCGTGCACCCCAGCGCAACCATTTCACTTAATAACCTGTTTAATTCAAGTGCATCGGGAGTTGTGTGCGTAGCAGGAATAACTCTTTCATTAATCTGGTTCTTCACCGTAGAGAGAAGCCCTACCTTATATCCTAATTTTATAAATAACTTATATAGTAATGTTGCGGTAGTTGTTTTTCCATTTGTTCCGGTAATGCCTACCAATTTTAATTTAGAAGATGGTTGGTCATAAAGGTTAGAAGCTATTATGGCCAATGCTTCGCCGGAATCTTTCACTTTCAGATAGGTTATTCCTTTATGCTTCTTTTCCGGCATCTCCTCGCAAATTATTGCTGCAGCGCCGCTTTTAATAGTTTGTTCGATAAAATCATTTCCATCAACGGTAAGGCCTTTAATAGCAATAAAGAGACAATCTTCGCTTACTTTTCTTGAATCAAACTGAACCGAAGAAATAGAAATATTTGTTGAGCCTACTACTTCTGTAAGTGCAACTTTATATAATATGTCTCTTAAAATCTTTTCCAATTTTACGACAGTTTTAATGTTATCCGTTGGCCTTTTGTATAAATAGTTCCGGGTTCCAGTGATTGTTCCTTTACAGCACCTGAACCTTTTATACTCACTTTCAAATGAGCATTTTCCAAAATATAAACGGCATCTTCTGCATCCATATTTTTAAGGTCAGGAATAATTCCTTTTTCCAATTGCTTTTGGGGTGTATACCCATTTACGATTAATGTGGTATCCTGAACATTAAACTCCAGCCAGGAAGAAAGAGTGGAGCCCGTTTTATATTTTACATCCAGTGCTTTGAACACTTTGTAAGTATCCTCAGCATCTCCATTTTTTACAAAGAGATTATTATTATTTGCTTTATGATTGGTATCATTTACTGACGGGTCAATACTAATGCTGCTGGCATAAACCTTATCGGCAATTTCACGGAAAATAGGGCCGGCTGTAATGTTGCCATAGTAGCCATCAGTGCTTGGAGAGCTAACTATAACTATGCAGGAATATTCCGGATTTTCAGCCGGAAAATACCCGACGAAAGACGCCCTGTAATTTGCTTTTGCCTCTACTTTATATTGGCCTTTTGATGCAATCTGTGCGGTTCCTGTTTTACCTGCAATTGAATAGATTGTATTTTTCAAATTGCTTGCAGTCCCTCGTAATACAACACCTTCAAGCATTTTACGCAGTTTTTTCAATGTTGATGAAGAGCATATGGAAGGGTTCATTATAATGGGTTGGAATTTTTTTACAACTTTTCCGTCCTTTGTAATTGCGTCGACCAATTGCGGTTTCACCATTACACCATTATTAGCGACTGCATTGTAAACGGTTAAAGTTTGCAAAGGAGTAATTGTTAAACCATAGCCTACCGATAGCCATGGTAGCGTCGTTCCATACCAATTACTACTTCCCGGATTAGGAACCATAGGTGCACCTTCACCCGGAATACTTAAGTGTAATGGTTGGTTAATTCCGAGGCGACAAAGTCCATCCACAAATTTTTCAGGTTGTGTGGAATAATGCTTTGTAATAACTTTAGAGATTCCCACATTGGAAGAAAGCTCAAAGGCTCTTTGAACATTTACGTTTGCATTTTCTTCATCATTATGTTCGGCATCCTTCATCACTCTGTCAAAGTAAGTATGCTTGCCCCCTTCCAAGTTTACAGTATCAGTAGGGTTTACAAGCCCATCTTCCATAGCAACTAAAAGCGAAAATAATTTGAATGTAGAACCCGGCTCCATAGATTCACCTATTACATAGTTGTACATTTCCTGGTATGATTCAGATGCGGAATCTTTTCTGGTAAGATTTGC
>DATHOL010000184.1:0-7337 GCA_035484895.1 Bacteroidia bacterium
GGCCCGCCATCGCCGCTATAACCATAACTGTTAGCGTTATTCCCGGCAACGGTACTGATAATACCGGAGGTGTTTACCATCCTGATAACATCATTGTATTCATCCGCAATATAAATATTGCCTTTATAGTCTGCCGCAATGCTGCAAGGCCCGCTAAACTCTGCTGCTGTAGCCGGTCCGCCATCCCCTGAGTATCCGCCTGCAAGATTATTGCCGGCGTATGTTGATATAATACCCGACGAGTTTATTTTACGAATAACACCGTTTGCACCATCAACAAAAAAAGTATTTCCCAAATTGTCAAAAGCTACGCCGCTGTAAAAAGTGTTTATGTTTATTTCGGCTGCAGTAGCCTGACCTCCGTCGCCGCTGTATCCGGTAAGCCTGTTGTTTCCTGCAATAGTTATTATTTGTTGTGCTTTTGTTGTTTTTGCAAAACAAAAAGAGAATACAACTAAAGAAATATAAAGTAGTTTTTTCATAAAGGATATGTTTATATACTGATTTCCAACTCTCAATTACAAATCAAAAGTAATGAATATTCTTTCTCCTAAACTCCTTTTTGAGCGGATAGCAGGTTTTATTGAGTAGATGGTATCTTTTTGGCGGTGAATGGTAATAGGGTACTTTGGTTCATTTTTAATTTGCAGCCAACCTTCGGTCCGGGCTCCCGACTTTTTTGTAATTTCGCAAACCAATTTAAAACAACGATAAAAGATAAGTGATGAGAGATAAGCGGAAGACTGATTTCGTTAGATCTTATCTCTCATCTCTTATCTCTTATATCTATTTGTATGGTTGACATAAAATTCCCCGACGGACGGGTAAAACAATATAACGATGGCATCTCCGCAATGGATATTGCCAAAGAAATAAGCAATTCGCTGGCAGCAAAGGTGATCGCTGCAAAAGTAAACGGACAGGTATGGGATGCCAATCGCCCCATTACTATGGATGCCCAATTGGCACTCCTTACCTGGGATGATGTGGATGGCAAATCAGCCTTTTGGCATTCTTCAGCCCACTTATTGGCAGAGGCGTTGGAGGCTCTTTATCCGGGTACTAAGTTTGGTATTGGCCCGCCTATCGAGAATGGGTTCTATTATGATATAGATACAGGCGACAAAACCCTTTCTTCGGAAGACTTCAAGAAGATTGAAGATAAAATGATGGAACTTGCCAAACAGAAGAATCCATATATACGGGAAGATGTCTCGAAAGCAGATGCCATTAAATATTTTACCGAAAAGAATGACGAGTATAAATTAGAATTGATAGATGGCCTTGCCGATGGAACTATTACCTTTTACAAGCAAGGTAATTTCACCGATTTGTGCCGTGGCCCGCATATACCTAACACAGGTTTTATTAAAGCCGTTAAATTATTGAATGTTGCCGGAGCATATTGGAGAGGCGATGAAAAGCGCAAACAATTGACCCGCATTTATGCCATCACTTTCCCTGACCAGAAACAACTGACCGACTACCTAACCTTATTAGAAGAAGCCAAAAAGCGCGACCATCGTAAATTGGGTAAAGAGTTGGAGTTATTTACATTCTCGGAAAAGGTAGGTATGGGTTTACCGTTGTGGTTGCCTAAAGGTGCCGCTTTGCGTGAAAGGCTGGAGCAATTTATGCGTAAGGCACAGGCTGAACAAGGATATGTGCAAGTGGTAACTCCGCATATAGGGCATAAGGATTTGTATGTAACATCCGGCCACTATGAAAAATATGGCAAAGATTCTTTCCAACCGATAAAAACCCCGCAGGAAGGGGAGGAGTTCTTTTTGAAACCAATGAACTGCCCTCACCATTGTGAAATTTATAAAAGCAGCCAACGTTCCTATCGCGATTTGCCGGTTAGGTTAGCCGAGTTTGGTACCGTTTACCGTTATGAGCAAAGTGGTGAATTACATGGGCTTACCCGTGTACGCGGATTTACACAAGATGATGCCCACGTGTTTTGCCGGCCAGATCAGGTAAAGGAAGAATTCATACGGGTTATTGACTTGGTGCTGAAAGTGTTAAAGACACTCGATTTCCAAAATTATACCGCTCAGATTTCACTCCGCGATAAAGAAGACCATAGCAAATACATCGGCTCTGATGAAAATTGGGAAAAAGCCGAAGCGGCTATTATTGAAGCTTCCGCTGAAAAAGGTTTAAAGACTACCGTAGTATATGGCGAAGCTGCCTTTTATGGCCCCAAGCTCGATTTTATGGTTCGTGATGCGTTAGGTAGAAGTTGGCAATTGGGTACTATTCAGGTAGATTACAACCTGCCCGAGCGTTTCGAACTGGAATATATCGGGTCTGATAATGCCAAACACCGTCCTGTAATGATTCATCGGGCGCCGTTTGGTTCCCTGGAAAGATTTATTGCTGTTTTGCTGGAACATTGTGCCGGAAATCTCCCGTTGTGGTTGGCTCCCGACCAGGTTGCCGTGTTACCAATTGGAGAAAATCAGGTAGAATATGCAAAAAACGTGTTGCAATTACTAAAAAAGTACGATATTCGCACCCTCTTTGACGAAAGGAGTGAGAAAATTGGCAAGAAAATTAGGGATGCCGAGATTATGAAAATACCTTATATGCTGGTTATTGGCGACAAAGAAATAGCCGAAGGCAAGGTAGCAGTTCGTAAGCACGGCGAGGGAGACAAGGGTACTATGATGACGGACGATTTTATCACGATGATTAACGAAGAGCTGAAGAAATATTTTTTATAACTAACAAAACAGGAGGGAATTTATAGCAACACCGTATAACCCGCGCCCCATGGGCAGGCGCAGAATGGAACCGGAGCACACAATCAATGAAATGATTCGTGCCCGCACAGTAAGAGTAGTAGGAGAAACAGTAGCAACCCCCGGGGTTTATACTATTGAAGCAGCCATGAAGATGGCAAGAGACGCAGGGTTAGACCTCGTTGAAATTGCATCGAATGTTGATCCGCCTGTCTGCCGTGTAGTTGATTACCGCAAGTTTCTTTACGACCAGAAGAAGAAACAAAAGGAAATCAAAGCCAAAACTGCCAAGGTTGTTGTAAAGGAAATCCGGTTTGGGCCGCATACTGATGAACATGATTTTAACTTCAAGAAAAACCACGCTGAAAGCTTTCTCACTCACGGAGCAAAGGTTCGGGCATTTGTGTTTTTCAGGGGTAGAACCATTTTGTTCAAGGAGCAGGGAGAAGTTCTCCTCCTTAAATTTGCACAGGCTTTGGAAGAAGTCGGCAAGGTGGAGCAACTGCCAACTATGGATGGAAAACGCATGAGTATAATATTATCGCCAAAAAAGAAATAAAAACTGACAACTGACCACTGATAACTGACCACTAACTAAAAACAAAATGCCAAAAGTAAAAACCAATTCTGCTGCTAAAAAAAGATTCAAGTTTACCGGCAGCGGAAAAATAAAGAGGAAACAAGCGTATAAGAACCACATCCTCACAAAGAAATCTAAAAAGCGCAAACGCCACCTTACCGGAACAGTATTGGTTGCCGATGGTAATTTGGATAAAGTAAAAGCACTCCTTGGTGTATAATTAGTAATTAATAATTAGTAATTAGCAATCGGAAAAATTCAACATTCAACATTCAACATTCAAAATTTAACAGACCATGCCACGTTCAAGTAACTCAGTAGCCTCCAAAGCAAGAAGAAAAAAAATATTAGGTAGAACCAAAGGATTTTGGGGCGCAAAGAAGAATGTCTTCACCATTGCCAAAAACACTTTGGAAAAAGGTTTGGGATATGCTTACCGCGACCGTAAAGCCAAGAAACGTAACTTCCGCGCGTTGTGGATTCAACGTATCAATGCAGAAGTGCGTAACCATGGAATGAACTATGGAACATTTATCAATAAAATGAACACCAAAGGCATTCTGTTAAACCGCAAATCATTAGCCGATTTAGCCATGAACCACCCGGAAGCTTTTGCTGCTGTGGTGAATAAGGTGAAGTAAATAGCTGATAGCCTATAGCTGTTGGCCGATAGCCAAAAGATAAAAGCCTCGCAGAAATGCGGGGCTTTTTGCTTTTATATACCCAGTGCGATTGCCATTCTGAGTGAAGCGAAGACTCTCAGCATATATTGTTAAGTTTGTATTTGTAATAAATTCCAATGCGTCAATCAAAAACTGTTCTGATTTTTATTTTCGTTTTCCTATGCAATTGCTCTTTTGCCCAAAATGGCTACCTATGGGGAGACGGAGGGAAAGGATATGCCTTAATTTCTTCTCTTTCTTCAGATAATAACGGGAATTGTATGGCATTCGGCCTGTTTCATAATGATACTGTTGAAATTGGCAGTTATTTTTTTCAAGACAGTACCAGTAACCTTGGATTTTTTGTTATGAAGATCGACCCTTACGGAAATATTTTATGGGCTAAACAGGCTATGAATAAGGATGCTAATGGCTATGGACAAGACGATAACAATGGTATGGCTATAGACATAGCAGGGAATACATATTGTACAGGAGCTTTTTCAGATAGTATAGTATTTGGTTCTACGACCTTAGTAAATAACCTTAATGTAAATTATAACGAAACTAGTTTCTTAGCTAAATATGACCCAAATGGAAATATTAAATGGGCAAAGCAATTCCAATTAAAAAGCGATACAAGTGATATTACCTCAAATTCTGTGTCGACAGATTCAAAAGGTAATTGTTATGTAGTCGGTATATATTTTGATACTGTTTCCATTGGAGGAAACACATTAGTACCAACATATAACCTTGATGGTGGAGGTGGTGACTTTTTAGTTAAGTATGATTCGAATGGTATTTTTAAATGGGTAAAGCAATCATCGGGTGAGGCAGATTATTGGAGTATGACAAACGACAGATTTGGAAACTCTATTATTACCGGAGATTTTTTTGATACTGTTACATTCGGTTCTGATACAGTAAGGGCTCAAAATTATTTTGGAGGTTGGGCTTTTACTGTAAAATATGATTCGAGTGGAAATGTTTTATGGGCCAGGCAAGCAACTAGTATAAGTCATTTTATTTCGTCAAATGCAGCAGGAAGCGTTGGATGGAAATTAGTAACAGATTTATCGGGGAATATTTATGTGTTAGGAGTTTATGGCGATACAGTTGTATTTGCGCCCGATACACTTATTAATAGAAGTGCTCAGGGGCTTTTTCTTGTGAAATATGACCCGAATGGCAATGTGATTTGGGCTAAACAACCAGAAATATTAGACAATAATGAATGGAATCCGGATGGGTTGGCAATAGATAAATACAATGATATTTATTTCTCCGGCGATGGAGGTGGAAGCGGTTCCGGCAGTTTTAAAATTCAATTTGGAGATACAATTTTAAGTACTACAAGCTCAGATTTTTCAAGTAATGCTTTATTTGTTTTCAAAATTGACAGTAACGCAAATGTGTTATGTGGAAGTATTCTTCCCGGAGGAGGAGATGATGATTGGAATGGATTGGCTTCCGATTCTTCAGGTAAGCATGTATATATAAGCGGACCCACAATAGTGCCACTGATATTCGGTCAAGATACTATTACTCCTCCCGCAACTGCTTATGGTATTTCTTCATTTGTCGCCCGGTGGGAAGCATGTGATGTTAATCTTATTACTATAAACCAAAATATAAAAACAACGGAGCAAGTTATTTTGTATCCCAATCCTAACAATGGCAAGTTCAATATTCAGTTCTCAGTAGTCAGTGTTCAGTTGTCAGTAGTGGATGTATATAATATGCTTGGCGAAAAAGTATTTACCGAGATCCTTCGCTCTGCTCAGGGGGACAATCGCATTAACCTAAGCAATCTGCCCTCGGGGCTTTACCTGTATAGGGTAATTGATGGGAATGGAGGATTGATAGGTAGCGGGAAATTTGTAATGGAAAAATAGAAGCACACTTTTTGTTTCATACCCCGTGGGGTTTCCTGTTTGTAGCAATAGTTTTTCTGAGGAGTTTTTTAGCTCCATCGGAGCGGCCTGTTAAACAGGTCACTCCTGACGGAGTTAAAATGCTATTGTTATTTCGTACGCCACAAACAGATTGCTCCTATGGAGCATAAACTCTAGCTTTTTTGTTAGCTGAAGTTGGTTATATTTGTATTTATAATTTAGAACTTATGAATAAATTAAAAAGACTACTGTTTTTTATAGTACTGGTATCCGGCTATAGCTCCATTGCGCAGCCTTCGGCAGCCTTACAAAAGTTTGACAGCATGCACCAGGCCTGCATGTATAAAACCAATAATGCTTTAATCTGCTCCGAACGCTATGCAAAGCAAATGGACAGTATGCTGCAGGTGGTTTACAAAATGGCGCGGGTGCGCTTGGATACTACGGTCAGGAAAAATTTAAATGCTGAACAGGCCAAATGGATACAGGAACGAGATTCGTATCTTACTATACAAACTCATAATGATGAGGACCTGGATGAAAACAGCCGCAAAGTAGATATGACTGAAAAGCGCGCCAACTATGACAGGCGGCGCCTGGCACAGCTCCTTAAAAGGCTAACCTATTAAGGATAAAGCCCTCTTATTAGTTTAATAAACTTGATAAAAGTCACATTTATTCCTGACGGAGTACATGTTTTTAACTTCCATTTAGTTGTTGTTTTGTGTCATCGAAAGCGATAAACGTTCTTTATAGATTTAGTAAAAGTTCCAACCCCGTAAGGTTGGAGGTGTAAACAAAAAGACCGGTCCCGTAAGGCCGGCAAAACAAAGAAGAAGCCTAACCCCGTAAGGTTAGCAAAAACAAAAAAAGACCGGCACCGTAAGGCTGGTAACAAAAAAGTCCAATCCCGTAAGGTTGGCAAGTAAAAAGACCGGCCCCGTAAGGCTGGCAAGTTAAAGGAAGCGCCACCTCTCGTTAAGGATGGCAGGAGCAAAAGACTAACCCCGTAAGGTTAGCAACCCGGAAAAAGACCAGCCCCGTAAGGCAGGCAAGTTAAAGGAAGCAGGCAACCCCGTAAGGTTGAAATGCTAAAAAGAAGTGGAAATGAAAGATATGACTAAACATTACCCGGCCCTGCAAGGCCGGGTTTTTTATTTTTGTTTAAGCAGTTCCATATTTTTTTTAGCCTGTTTGTTAATGCCTTCAATATGTTTTATTCCAAAAGCAGCTATCGCTTCGATTATGGGTTTCAAGTCGTGGCCGACGTTGGTTAGTGAATATTTTTTACGCTTTGCAGTTCCCGAGAATGTAATTAAACCAATCTCGGTAAGTTTTACCAGGCGGTCATTCAGGATATTGGTGGATATTCCTTCTTTGGAAGCCAGGAATTCATTGTAAGTTGTTTTCCCGAAGAGGAGCATGTCTCGTATAATAAGCAGCGACCATT
>DATHOL010000185.1:0-3145 GCA_035484895.1 Bacteroidia bacterium
CATTTTCCAGATGCCCCGCTTCGGAAACATCGGGTATCGGAAAGTGAAGATTATTACCGAGGTTCAGCAAATTCATTATAAGCAGTCCCAAAAGCAGTGATATGAGAGATGCGCCCAGAAACCATGCAAGTGTTTTTGCTCCGATTCTGCCAACTGCCTTCGTATCGCCCAATTTGGCAATGCCGGTTACCAGGGTTGAAAAAACAAGCGGGGCAATAATCATTTTTATAAGCCGCAGGAAAATATCTGTCAGTATGGACATGCCATCTGAAAAATGTTCAACCCAATAGACACCCGCCGTATAATGAATTACCAATCCGACTATAATGCCAGACAGCATCGCAATGATGATCCATGTGGTTAATCCGGGTTTTTTCATGATCTTATTTACTCTGCAATGTAAAGAAAGCTTAAGGCTTAAAGCGTAAGGCATAAAGCATCACGCCTTTTTTAAATTGCACAGCGAATAGAATATTTGTTTACTTTACAAGCTTTATAATTATCATTCTAAATCAAAATAAGCCATGAGCTTGTTCAGAAAAAAGACTTTAAATTCTCTTTTAGCCCAGGCCGCTGATTCTGAAAAAAGCCTGAAAAGAACCCTTGGTCCCGGGAATCTTATTGCTTTGGGCATCGGCGCCATTATTGGTGCCGGTTTGTTTGTAAGAACTGCAGCCGCTGCCGGCGGTCACGCGGGTGCTGCGGTTACTATTTCATTCATCGTCGCAGCCATCGGATGTGCATTTGCCGGACTATGCTATGCAGAGTTTGCATCTATGATACCCATTGCGGGCAGCGCATATACATACGCGTATGCCACCATGGGAGAAATTGTAGCCTGGATTATCGGATGGGCCCTCGTTCTCGAATATGCCCTTGGTGCTGCTACCGTATCCATTGCCTGGAGTGAATTCCTTAATAAATTATTTGATAACAGGATCCCTTACCAGTGGTGCCATTCACCTTTTGAAAGTATGCTGGATACAAATGGTATCATGCATCATGGCATTTTAAATGTTCCTTCATTATTTATACTCTTGGTACTTTCCTTATTGCTCATCAAGGGCACACAGGAATCTGCGATCGTGAATTCAATAATAGTGATCATCAAAGTATCTATTGTACTGCTTTTCATTGTCCTTGGATGGCAATATATTAATCCGGCGAATCATCATCCTTATATGATTCCGGCCAATGCCAAACCCGCCACGCTTCCTAACGGTTCTGAATACACGTATACCAACTTTTTCCGTCACGGCTGGGGAGGTGTCTTGCGGGGAGCAGCGATTGTATTTTTTGCTTTTATAGGTTTTGATGCGGTTTCAACAGCCGCACAGGAAGCAAAAAATCCTAAAAAAGACATGCCCATCGGAATTCTTGGTTCCCTGGTTATTTGCACAATATTATATGTATTGTTTTCCTGGGTTCTTACAGGAGTTGCTCCTTTTACCGATTTTGTACGGGCGGGTAAAGAAGCCTCTGTTGCCTATGCGATTGAAACTTATATGACCAATTACCACTGGCTCGCCAAATGGGTAACTGTCGGCATCTTAGCCGGTTTTTCCTCTGTCATACTCGTAATGCTTCTTGGACAAAGCAGGGTATTCTATTCCATGTCCTGTGATGGACTCCTGCCAAAAGTATTTTCCGCTCTGCATCCAAAATTCAGAACGCCCTACAAATCGAATATCCTTTTGTTTCTTTTTGTTGGATCTATTGCTACTCTTCTTCCGGGTGATATAACCGGCGACCTCACCAGTATCGGAACATTACTTGCGTTTGCATTGGTATGTGTTGGGATTATTATAATGAGAAAAGCAGATCCCGATCACCCACGTCCATTCAGAACACCACTGGTACCTCTGGTGCCTGTTCTCGGAGCGCTGTTATGTATTGCCATGATCATTTCTCTTGACATATCAACGATACTTTTTGCGCTGGGCTGGATGGCGATCGGATTGATCATTTATTTCAGTTACAGCAAAGGAAATAGTAAGCTTAAGGCTTCTTAACGCTTAACGGTTTTTAATGTGGCGAATACGGAATTGTATATAATTGCTGCGCAATTATTTGAGAGAATGAAAGAATTAAATGGGTAAATGATAATGTGGAAATATGATCTGATTATATGGCATTCATTTCCTCTGGTAATAACGAAAACTTAAGAGTTGCAAATAATTATACTCTTCCAATAAAATAGATCCCACATTTACGCATTATCATTTACTCATTCAACTTTCATATTTTTCATTTTCTGCAATTCCGTATTCGCCACATTAAATAGTTTTAGGCTTTGGGCTTTCTAAACAAGATTGTGAAACACCTTCTGCACATCTTCATCCTGTTCGAGTTTATCTACAAGCTTTAAAACTTCCTGGGCGTATTCTTCGGAAAGAGAAACGGTCGTAGTAGGAATCCATTCCACTTCAGCATTCACCGGATTGATATTTTTTGATTCCAGCACTCTTTGCATATTTCCGAAATCATTGAAGGCAACATGTAATACAATAAGCGGTTCCCCGTGCTCCCCTTCCCCGTCACCCAGATCCTCAAGGCCGTGGTCAATGAGTTCCAGCTCCAGGTCTTCTATATTTAATTTCTCGGGTTTTAATTTAAATACACCCATTTTCTTAAACTGGAAACTAACACTTCCGCTGGTTCCAAGATTTCCATTTCCCTTATTGAAATAAGAACGGACATTAGCCACTGTCCTTGTTGGGTTGTCTGTCGCCGTCTCTACGAGTACGGCCACTCCGTGAGGAGCGTATCCTTCATAGAGAATTTCTTCCAGATTATCCATTTCCTTGCCCATCGCTCTCTTGATCGCGGCTTCCACGCGATCCTTGGGCATATTTACACTTTTTGCATTTTGAAAGCAGCGACGCAATGCCGCATTTGTATTTGGATCCGGGCCACCTGATTTCACCGCCAGCGCTATTTCTTTCCCTATCCTGGTAAACTGTTTTGCCATTTTATCCCACCTGGCAAACATGGTGGCTTTACGCACTTCGAAAATCCGACCCATAAATAATTCAAGAATTTTAGGACTGCAAATTTAGGTATTAAGGTCTATATAAGCTGAAGGCGTAAGGCTTAGCTTTAAAACCGTTGGCCGTTGGCCATTGACCGATAAACGACGATAGTT
>DATHOL010000186.1:0-3814 GCA_035484895.1 Bacteroidia bacterium
CTTTTAGGTTCCAAAATAGGCCACCTTGATAAAATTACTCCTTATTTGGAAGGGGCTAATACTGAGCGAATGCGTATGATGGGTGCCCTTCACGAAACCATGATGAAAGTATTTTCTACTACTGCTTCAAAATATAAATCATTTGAAGGCATTGTGAAGAACCTTAACACCTTCTTTAAAGGCAAAAAAATTAGTAACCATTATTACTTTAAAGTAAATTTTGAACCTAATCCTAACTTTAGCATTGACTGGATAGAACAGTTAAAATCTCACGGACGGCAGGTGTTTCGGCAAGGGGAACTTCCTCTTGGCGATTCGGTCGAAACATTCATAGAATCTTTCTTCAAGAAAGCAACTGGAAATACTAAAAAAATTCACCTCGTTGACCTTCTAAACCCTAAAACATATTTCACACTCTCTGTCAAACTTACAGATGAGAATAATATTGAAATATCGGGCAGTACAGGGGAAACATATTCTTCTATTTTGCTTCTGGGAATCGGTCGCTTGTCGAAAGTTCAGGAAGAGAACAGAGCAGGTATAAGGTTTATGATTTTAGAGGAGACGGCAAACCTTGACCCAACTAATTTTAATACATTCCCTAACATCGCTGAAGAATTTGGCTACCAACTTATAACCATGACCCCTCGACCTTATGGTTCAGATGAAGGTAAGGAATGGTACGTGCACCATTTAATAAAGGGCAATAAAAATCCCGATATTAATTATCAGGTTGTGGGTAGTTATTATCGCACAAATGACCGTAAAGAAGACTTGGTAACCTACCTAAAAGCAAAAGAAGTGGCATGAATTGGATAGTTCTTTCCAGTCTAAATGAAGTATATAAAACTGGTAAAACACGGAAAAAGAGAGCTTTGCTGGACGACCCAATGGTCAGGTTTCTTCTAAATTCAACAAAAGAACTCAAGGATGAGGTAAATCAAATTGCCGCGGGATTAGGGTTTGAGGAATACTACAAAAGCAAACTACTGGAGGATTTCGACAGATTTAACGATTTTTTGGTCTCAAACAATCTTAAAAAGCCACAAACTCGTTTTGACGAAAAGGATATAAGGGTATTAATGATGCTAAAAGAAAAAATGGACAACGGGGACCTAACAGAATTGCGAATCCAGATTATTGAGGCAAATGAGACCATAAGGGGTGTTTCTTTAATGTATTTTAAACATGAAAAGTATTTGGATGATAAGCCTTCATTGTTAGCTGCTCTTAGCCAAATATTAGAGATAACTGAATTTCCCGCTAATAAAGACCAACAATATATCTATAAACTTGAATGCCATAATACAAAGTGTATTGTGTTATGTGAGAACCTTGATTTTCTATTGAAACCAGCTATTCCCCGAAAACATAACATAGAACTTTGGTATGCCGGAGGAAAAAACATTGAAAAGCTTATTTATCACCATACACGAGGATTACCAATTTTTTATTCCTGCGATTGGGATTACGATGGATTATTAATCTATAGAGCTGTGAAAGAAAAAATACCTGGAATTGTCCTGCTTTACCCTAATGGGCCGGGAAAAGGCATTGCTGAAACAGACCATCGTAGTTACTGGATAAACAGGGAAAGCCCTGAAGAACTTTCCAATCTGGAAAGAACTTTGTTCAATGACAGTGAAACAAAGCTGATAAAACAGCTAATTTTGAATAATGCGTGGATTATTGAGGAGTCAAATAATTTGCTTAAGATGCTTTTAGATAAGGAAAATCTTGTTAATCCTTTCCTTTAATTAATGAGCATAATTACAAGGATGAAGTAAATAAATCGTATTTTTCGACTACTAAATGTCATCAAGCACAATAACAAAGACAACAGTAATAATTAGAACATAATAATAAAAGAACAGAAAATATATGCTATCATCTGAAATTAAAAGTAAAGTACAAACATTATGGGACAGGTTATGGGCCGGTGGTTTAGCAAACCCTATTGAAGCAATTGAACAAATTTCGTTCTTGCTTTTTATGAAGCGATTGGAAGTTTTCCGACCTAAAATCGCAAAAAATTTGAAGTGGAGTGAGTATACAAAATACGAAGATAAAAAGCTGACAATTCATATAAAGAATGTCGTTTTTCCATTTATCAAAAATGATTTAAGCCAAGAAAATGATCCGTTTGCAATTGCAATGGATGACGCTGTTTTTAAGATAAATAGCCCAGCTCTTCTTAGAGATGCAATCTCATATATAGATAACATTTACAAAGAAATAGACAGTGAAATAACGAATAAGAGGAATTATTTCCAGGATATTCAAGGTGATGTCTACGAACATCTGTTACAACAGACTAGTGAAGCTGGAAAAAATGGGCAATTCAGGACACCGAGGCATATTATAAGTATGATGGCTGAAATTTTAAATCCGGATATAGATGGTAAAATTTGCGATATTACTTCCGGAACTGGCGGCTTTTTAGTTGGGGCATACCAATATATTATTTCTAAATATTCCAATAAGAAGGAAAAAAATGATGATGGTCTTATGCGAGGTGCAGATGCGATGAAGCTCAATGGAGAAAAGCGAAAGTTATTGGAAGAAAATACTTTTTATGGTTTTGATTTGGATTATACAATGGTCAGAATAGGTGTGATGAACCTCATGATGCATGGTATAACTAAACCTAATATTGTTCATGTTGATTCATTATCGCATGATTACGAAGAAGTCGAAATTAGTAGATTGCACTCAAAAAAGACTGTTTCACTTAGCGATAAGAGGATACAAGGCCTTTACAAGTATATACTCGCTAATCCCCCCTTTACTGGTAGGGTCGACAGCAAAAGAATTAGTGATAATTTAGATAGAATATACCCGCCTCAACTTGACGAAAATGACAATAGAAAAAATATAACCGTCCAATCAGAACTACTTTTCTTGGAGCGTATTATTTACATGCTTCAAGAAGGTGGAAAAGCCTGTGTTATTGTTCCAGAAGGTGTACTATTTAATTCGGGGAAAACGCACCAAGCTATTCGTAAATTACTCTTAACCGATTGTACGCTGGAAGGCATTATCTCTTTACCAAGTGGTGTATTTCTTCCTTACACGGGCGTAAAAACTTCCATAATAATATTTCAAAAAAGGAAATTCAGAAGCCCTGAAACTGCTTTACAAAGTGTAGATGTCTGGTATTATGGAATGGAGTCTGACGGTTATACCCTGGATAATGCGAGAAAAAGAAAAATTGATACTCCGCTTTCTGATTCAATTAAACAGTGGACTGGTAAAGATTCGATTGATCAAACAGACAGAAAATTAGAGCATTTTAATGTTCCAGTAGCTGAAATAAAAGAAAATGACTACGAACTGAATTTTAATTTATACAAGGAATTTATTTACGAACCACAAGACTTTGAACCAACTAACTCATTGCTGAAAAGGTTGCAAGAACTCGAAAAGGAAATATCCAAGGGATTATCTCAATTAAATATTCTGTAGGATGGATTTTGTTGAATATACTATCGGTGACATCTCAATTTCACTTAAAACTGGGAAGACCCCTAAAACATCAAATCCTGAATATTTTGATGGAAATATTTTATGGGCATGTCCATCCGACTTTATAGGGAAAAAACATATAACAGATACAGGAAGAACAATTACGGAGGTAGCTTTAGAAATGCACGAGGCATCTTTATATAAGCCAGGTACTATCCTAATCTCAACAATTGGAGAGATCGGAAAAGTTGCTATAGCAGATAAACCTATTTCTGCAAATCAACAAATCACAGGCATCAGAGTTAAAGATACAATAATTCTACCTGAACTATTCTATTATTGGATTATA
>DATHOL010000187.1:0-7300 GCA_035484895.1 Bacteroidia bacterium
TTCAGTAGATATCTCCAACATGTTCATGGATGTTGCTGAAACCATAGTAAGTGAATTTCATGGTGCAGATGGAGATTACGAAGCATTTAAATTAGAACTCTTCCGTGTATTGGCAACTGAACCTCCGGTAACAGACTTGGAATTTCAGTCAATGCAGGCTTCAGAAATCTCACAAATGGTTTTTGAAAAGGTACAAGCTAATTATCTGAAAAAAGGCGAACACCTTTCCAAGGATATTTATCCTTTCCTGAAAAATGTGTTTGAAAACAACCAACGTAATTTTGAAAATATACAGATACCTGTTTCCGATGGAATACATATGCTGCGGGTGGTTGCCAAATTAGAAGATGCTTATAAATCTGCCGGCAAATCGGTAATCACCGAAATGGAAAAAACCGTTCTTCTTTCCGTATTGGATGAAGAATGGAAAGAGCATTTGCGCGAAATGGATGACCTTAAACAATCGGTGCGCAATGCCGTGTACGAACAGAAAGATCCTTTACTGATATATAAGTTCGAATCATTCGAACTCTTCCGCACTATGCTGGTGAAGATGAATAAAAACATTGCATCCTTCCTGATGAAATGCTTGCCTGTGGCTGATGCTCCGGGTGGAGAAGTGCAGGAAGCACGTGTGGTGGAAGAAGAAGTGGATTTGCAAACCAACCGCACCGGCGATGAAGCTCCTACCGGCGCAAATGGAAAACCTGCACCACCTAAAGCGAAACCTGCAGTTGCTGAAAAGAGAATAGGCCGCAACGATCCATGTCCATGCGGTTCCGGTAAAAAATATAAGAATTGCCATGGGGTGGGGAAGGTGTAATTCCAATTAGGAATTAGAAATTAATAATTAGGAATCGAAAGGCAAGAGTGTTTCCAATTCTAATGCCATATTGAGCGTTATAATGTCATTGCGAGGAACGAAGCAATCTCTTTAATTACCTCTTCAGCAACCTGCTATTTACAACCTTCTTCGTCACTTCCTCCTTTAGCGCACGGCTAATAGGTATGCTTTTATCCCGAATTATTATATCGTTTCCATCTATACTTTCAATTTTTGAAATGGAGACAATAAATGATTTATGCACTTTCAAAAACTTGTCTGTGGGCAGATAATCTTCAACAGCTTTCAGGGTAAGGTAGGAAATGAATTTATCGTCTTTAGTGTGGAAGATTACATAGTTTGCCAATGCTTCCACATAGAGTAATTCATCGTACTTTATTTTCTCAAAACGGTCCTCGCAACGGATAAAAAAATAATCTTCTGTATTTGGGGAAGCCTTATTGTTGGCTTGTTTCAGGGTATAAAAATCTTTCGCCTTGTTGCAGGCTTTCAAAAAACGTTCAAAGGAAATGGGCTTAACCAAATAATCTATTATATCCAATTCATAGCCTTGCAAAGCATATTCAGAATAAGCAGTTGTAAAGATTATCATAGGCGGATTAGGGAGCGTTTTCAGAAATTCTATGCCTGTGAGCTTTGGCATTTGTATATCTAAAAATATCAAATCTATTTTCTCTTCATTCAGCAGATTTGTTGCTGCAACTGCATTTTCACCTTCGCCTTTTAATTCAAGAAAATCAATTTCAGATACATACTCCACTATGCCTTTACGAGCAAGAGGTTCATCGTCTATTATGATGCAATTAATTTTCACTCGTTCTTATTTTTAAGAGCACTTTAAAGTTATTTTTCTTTTCTTCCACCTCCATTTCAAATCTTTCAGGATAAAGCAATTCCAATCTGCGTTCCAGATTTTTAAGCCCAATGCCTCCTCTGCCTTTCTGTTCGTTTTGCTCGGTAGTATTACCTATCTCACATGTAAATTCCGGATGATTATATGACAAAGTTATTTTTATTTCGTTTGGTTTATCAGTAAAATGCGAAACATGCTTAAAGGAGTTTTCCACCAGCGGTATTATTAGCATAGGTGCTATTTCAAAGTTCTTTACGCTTTCTTCTATATTGAAATCTACAACATAATTTTTGTTTAGGCGCAATCGTTGCAACTCTATATAGCTCTTCAAATAACTTAATTCTTTATCTATCGGAATCCTGTCAACACTACCCTCATAAAGCTGGTAGCGCAACATTTCCGATAGTTTCAGCAATGTTTCCCGGGCATCGGTATTTGTTTTATCAATTTGAAAATAGAGTGCATTAAGCGAATTAAAAAGGAAATGAGGATTATGCTGTGCCTTTAAAAAGTCCAGTTCGTTTTTTATTTTTTCCTTTTCAACAAGTTCCAGATGGCGCTGGCTTTTCACATTGTCAATTATCATTTTTCCTGCCACAAGTATACTTGTCCAGATGAAAATATTAAGCAGTGAAACCGGGTATAATAGAGCAAAATTTGGAGGCGGTAAATGGTACAGATAAATGGTTATAAAGTAAGATACTACGGCTCTTAAAAGTGCAGCTATGGTGGTAGATAGGCATAATAGAAATAAAAAAGAAACGTATTTGTTCTTATTCAGGAAGCGGGGAATAAAGTAATAAATAGTGACATAATAATTGAGGGCAATGAAAATTAAATAGCAAAACTCAATGCCCAATGTGCGGGTAATTGTAATGGTTCTGTTTTGGAAAATAAACACCCACAGGATATATAAACCAATCCAAAATGCTATCTCTACCGGAACTTTATAATTGCTTTTTGCCTGCACAGTTTTACTTTAGAATTTAAAATTACGCATAATTAATCTGCCGGTAAAACCATTTACACCAATGGCATAAATAGCTTGATGAAATGCAGTTTGTCAAGTTACAGGCACCGTTGGTGTAAAAATATAAGAAGTTATTTATTCCTAACTTAGGTTTGCCGCATAATCAAAATTATATTATTATGAAAAAGACATTTAACTGGCTGTTTAACCCTCCGGTAGAAGGTTCCAAAGAAATTATCATCATCCGCCTGATGACCGGGAGCGTATTCTTCTGGGAAGGAATTTTAAAATTTGTATATCCGAACCAGGGTGTCGGGCGGTTCACTAAATTAGGATTCCCAATGCCTGAAACAATGGCACATTTTGTTGCTGTATGCGAAATAGTGGGCGGGCTTTTTCTTTTATTCGGTTTCCTCACAAGGGCTGTTTCCTTTTATTTTATTTTGCAGATGATAGTGGCAATTCTATCTACCAAAATCAGCCTCTATTTAGGAACATCACCATTACCATTGCCACCGTCACCACCAACAATAGGCTTTTGGGCAGTATTGCATGAAACCCGCGCCGATTGGGCACAATTGCTGACATCAGTCTTTTTGCTTTTAGTCGGACCGGGTATATTATCTTTAGATTACCAACGAAAAAAGGGAACTGCTTAATAAGGAAATAAGAATATATTTGTCTCAGAAAATATATTTAATAACACATAAACCAATGATGCCATGGCAAGAGTGAACCCTTATTTAACCTTTAACGGTAATTGTGAAGAAGCATTCACCTTTTACAAATCTGTTTTCGGAGGAGAATGGATGATGATGAAATTTAAAGATGTACCGCCTATGCCGGGAATGCCTGATGCAAGTGCGGGTAATTTAGTCATGCACGTATCATTGCCCATTAGCAAAGAGACTAGTTTAATGGCAAGTGATGTAAACCCTGCTATGGGGCCACCTGTAACTATGGGGCAACATCTTTCCATTTCAGTTGCGGTAGACAGCAAAGAAGAAGCAGACAAAATATTTAGCGGACTTTCAGCGGGAGGTAAAGTTACCCTGCCTATCCAGGATATGTTTTGGGGCGCTTACTTCGGTATGCTGGTAGATAAGTTCGGTTTCATCTGGATGGTAAATTACGATTATCCGAAACCATAAAGAGCCATGGAACGCGGATGACACGGATTGTTTATGATTATTTAAGATAAATCTGCGTCATCCGCGTTCCAATGTTCTATAATGCTTTTCGATATAAGCCATTGCTTGTTCTTGCGTAAGGATTGAAAAGTCTTTGTATCTGTCATGCACATCAATAATTTCTTCTACGGCTTTGTCGGTTAAGTCTTTATTGGTCCATGTATTCAATTCTGCAATTACAGTAGACAGGCACCCTTCTTTATAGGCTATTTGTCCGAGTACATGAATCAGCGTATTCCTGACGCGTGCTGTTTTATCATTCTCCAATTCTTTCAGTAAAGGCAAAATATCCTGCGGATATTTCCGGCCGCGCAATTCTATACCGTGGCAAACCTCCCGTCTTATTTCTTTATCGGGATGGTGCAGATATTTCTTTGCCCATTTCAATATCGGTACCGGATTCTTTTCACTCATCTTTTTAAGTGAACCTATTACCGCATTCCGCGGAGAATGGTGCGTATCAAAAATGCCTTTGTCAAAAAAATGTTCTACAGGTTCAAATATTCTTATCCCTATTTCTCCCGCAGCATTTATTACTGTCTGCCGGATTTTAAAGTCTTCCGCCAATAGCAATTCATCCAGAATTTTTATAATTTTATTTTGAAGGGTTCTGTTTGCAAAATATATCCTTCCGATGGCTATGTATGCCGATTTCCGGATATAGGTATCTTCATCGGAAAAGTACTTCAGTATATTTTCGCAGGCGCCATTTTTGATATCGGAAAAAATATCATTGCTGATTTTTTCAACACGTTTTATTCTATCTTCTTTGCTCAGGTTGTAAAAGCCCATAGTAAGGGCGAAATTACAAATACAAACCCATTTTCTTTACCATTTCCCAAAGTAGTTGCTTATATCGAAATAGATTTTCTTTTCTTCGCCCTCTTTGGTTATGATGTGAAGAATATCGTAGGGATGTTTGTCGTCACCTATAGCGAGAGCCTGCTCATTGGAAGAATAGCCCGGGTAATGCAAAGCCAGCCAGTTATATTCTGCTGTAACCCCGCTCGATTCGGTTGTATCCAATATAATAACCGCCTTTTTAAAGGAGGATCCATCACGCACAATCAGGCTGTCGTGGCGGGAAGTATCAGATATAATATTTTTAGAAAAAACTGTTGCACAAAACAGCAATGAAACCAATAGAATTGAAAATACCTTTTTCATGGCAGGGAGTTTAGATTATCAAATTTACAAAAAATCTTACTCTTTTTAAAAAGCATATCGCCCCGATGGGGCTTAAAATCTATGTGATTGAAATTCGCAGGGTTTCACCCTGCGCTACCAATATATCGTCCCTACGGGATTATGTTTACTTCGCCCTTACCCTTCGCATTTTTATAATGCCAAGCTTGTTCAGCATTATCATTACAGGGAATGTAGGATCGAATTCAAACCAGCGTTTGCCGAAATTAGGACGGTTTGGGCTTTTGTGGTGGTTGTTCTGGAACAACTCACCCAACAGAAAAATATCAAACGGAACAGTGTTTTTAGATTTATCCTTATTATCGAAATTAGAGTAGCCATATTTATGCCCGCACCAGTTTACAATAGCTCCTTGCACAGGGCCGATAAACCATTGGATAGGCAATAAGAGATAGAGAAAAGGATTAGTAGCATATGCCACATAAAAGGCAGTGTAAGCAATACCAAAAAGAATACGGGTAATCCACATGTCGCCAATTTTATCAATCAATGGCCATTCCGGATAATTGCCACGAAAAGCTTCTTCCGGTTCAATTTTGTGCTTAACATACGAGGTGTAAATATTTTTAGTTTCATGCATCATATGCCATATATCTTTAAAGAAATGAGGCGAATGCGGGTCTTTATTAGTATCGCTGAAGGAGTGATGCATACGGTGCATAATAGCATAGGCACGCGGGTTCAGGAAGGAAGAACCTTGCACAAAAAAGGTGAAAAGATAAAAGAACCGTTCCCATCCTTTCGTCATGGTGAACTGTTTGTGCGAAGCATAGCGGTGGTTGAAAAAGGTCTGGCAGAAGAGTGACAGGAACCAATGACAAAGAAAAAATATGATGATTACCA
This sequence comes from Bacteroidia bacterium, assembly GCA_035484895.1. Lineage (GTDB taxonomy): Bacteria > Bacteroidota > Bacteroidia > JABEUT01 > JABEUT01 > JABEUT01. The sequence continues at coordinate 5,907 of DATHOL010000187.1, forward strand.
TTTGTGCGTTTACTAATTAGAGTATTTTGTTAAAAGTGGACGAAGATAGTGCTTTTAGGGTTTGCAAAGTGTGATTTAAATAGTTCGCCCTGATTATGGGACGAATTCTTAACATAGATACCTTAAAGAGTATTTACAGAGCGAAATGCTATTTTCTTTACATTTGAAATCTAAACTACTCTACTTGGGAAAAATTATTCGCCTTTCACTGGTCTTGCTTTTGTTTCTGCCTTTTGTTTCAAAATGCCAAACACCTTCAATACTATGGCGTTTCAATACACATGACATGTCATTCGGCAATGCCGCTATTGATGATTTGCTGGGTGACGGAAGAAAAGAAATTGCTTTCAGTTGTTATTGGGGCGACAGTAACATATACGTAGTTCATGCCGAGGATGGCTCCCTGCTATGGAAACAAAATATGGGTGGCTGTAATGATGCCGCTCCCATTATTTATGATGTATTTGGCAATGGACACAAGGAAGTTATTTTAGGTTCTTCCTGCAACCCGGTGCTTACTTGCTTCGACGGTGCAAATGGTAACATCATTTGGCAAACTTCTTTTGGAGGAACCGATTCACCGCCTTCTATTGACCTTGATACCAATGGCAACCCGCAAATATTGGTGGGCGATTTTGAAGGAAATTTAAATTGCTTTTCGGCAGATAGCGGCAAACTAAAATGGCAGGTAGTGGTTGATGACAGTTCTGCAATAGAAGCCTCCCCGGCATTGGTAGATATAAACGGTGACGGACATCCCGATATAATTGTATGTACCTGGAGTTATGCCGGTTTTCATGATAGCACAGCTATTTATGCATACGATGGAGTAACGCATAATCTCATTTGGAAAAATCCTGTTCCTACCGATTGGGTATATCATGGAGCGGCTTTTGGGCCTGTTAGTGAGGATGGACATCCTGAGTTGGCCATAACATCATACGACGGACATGTATATTTATTAAACGGGCCTGATGGAGCTTTGAAATGGGCCTATCCGACAACCGGACTGGACTACATAGGCGACCCCGTTACCATCGGCAGCATTAAAAATGATGGCCATCTCGAAATGGTTTATAGTGGCGGATATGGCGAAGAAGATGCATTGGACCGAAGCGGAAATTTATTGTGGAGTTTCTTTATGCCGGCTTATGAATCATCCTTTAGGGGAGCTGCATTGGCAGATGTAAATAATGATGACACGCTGGATGTAATTTTTGCCTGTACCGATGGAAAAGTATATGCACTGAATGGCAGCAGGGGCAACCTGCTTTGGGAAATTAATTTGCGTGCCGATTATGGCGATTCCGCTTTCCAATTGGAGCATGGGCCTATTGTTGCAAGTTTTAAAAATGATGATACACTTGATATTTTTGTAGAGGGTGGTCAGACCT
>DATHOL010000188.1:0-2430 GCA_035484895.1 Bacteroidia bacterium
TCCATCGCTTATTAACAATTGCGTATTCAATGGAATGTGTTATGTCTACAGTTCTCCTGAATTAGGCAACTGGCAAAGTTTTTTCAATTTTAACTTATGTACCTATTTGAAACCGTTTGTTTTTACAGCAACTAATTCCGACAGGGCTCATTTTAAAATTGAACAGTGTAAAATAGGTGATGTGTTTTCTTTTGGCCGGAGCGTGCCTGATTTTATTTCCAAAAAATTCAGGCTCTCTTATTCCGGGCCCGATTACTTCTATCGATTGGATGACTACACCGATTGGTACACCGGGTTTTTAACCACCAAGTACAACAAGGAATATGAACTGGACGATGATACTATTGAGGATTTTACGCCAAACAACCGGGTAGTGTATAATGTCGTAGTGTATAACACTAAAATAAAGTGCCTTGACCTTGCTAATACGAACCTCCAGAATTGCAGTTTTGAAGATGTAAGCATTGAAAAATGCGCAGATGTAACCGACTGCAATTTCACCTATAATGCAGGTTATACAGGTAAAATGGCGTTGGAGGATATTTCTTTCCCACGAACCGACGGCATTTTATATGCAGGATACAAGACTTTTTCGCCGGAAGCTTTTAAATTGGGGAATTATATGGAGAAAATACAAATCCATCCATTGGTGCGGGACTATTTCGATACTACCGATGATTTTTTGCAGGACAATTCTAATTTCTATAATGGCATTAAGGATTATGCCGCCAAAAAATTTACTAATGATGAATTAGTTACCACTCTGAAGGCAAGGTATGAACATGAGAAAAGCCAATGGGAGAGATGTTATTACCAGGCGCACATGAAGCATCCTGACAGTGCGGGCGACTTTATTTCCAGTTTTTTCCATTGTTCACTGGCATGGTTTCTTGAAGCAACAGTATCTACCGGCTATAAAGGCGAATGGAAGTTTGCCTTATGGGTTCTCACAATTATTGTTTTATTCAGTATTATGTATTATTTCAAGCATCGCGAATCTATTATTGACTATCTGAATTCTATGTATAATAAGGGCGATGCGGAGATAGCCAATTATTCCAACCTGAAAGTTTACAAATCATTTAATGGGTTCCGCGATTATATGCGCTGCCTGTGGTTCAGCTGCCTGGTATTTGTCGACCCTCGCCTTCCCATTACATTTTTCAACCTTAAAGTGGGGTTGTTTGGTATGGTGCTTGCAGAATGGCTTTGCGGATTAACTGCAATCCTTTTATTCCTGATTTTCCTGGCCAGCAACTATCCGTTTATCCATAGTTTGATAGGAATATAAAAGAATGAAGAATTAATAACGAAGCGCCAGGAGATTCCACATTCCGCTTTGCTCCATTCGGAATGACAATTTTTATATAATAACTTCCCTCAACAAAGACATTGTCATCCCGAACAAAGTGAGGAATCTGGTTTTTGAAGCACCGATTTTCCCTAATTCTCCAACCCTCCGGTTCCGGTACTGTTCTTTTTAAGTATTGCCGCAGGCGGAATAACAGTTACTTTAAAATAGATGGTAGTTGCAGGAGCTGAAGTAAAAAAATAATACACATCCGCTTGCCCGTTTTCATATTGAAATATTGTTTGGTCACCCACTGAAAAAAAATTGGTGAGCGGCAAACCTATCCATGGGCCGGTAGCATTGGTTGAAAGTGATATTTCTACTGCATCGGAGTCGGCATCGGTAATATACGTATCCGCAAATCCCACTTCGTAAGTTGAACCTGCTGTAATAGTAGTCCAATCGGAAGCGGTAACGCCATAAATTTTTGTTTTAATATTTGATGTGCCACTTGTTCCCGAAGGGCCTGTTGCCCCAGTAGCTCCTGTTGCCCCGGTAGCTCCGGTAGCTCCGATAGCACCATTAAGTCCATTGCTTCCATTGGCGCCTGTGGGGCCCTGGGCTCCGTCTTTTGCGCAACCGGCTATCAATGCCATTGAAACAATAAAAATCGAAAGTAATTTCATAGATATAGGGTTTAGGGGTAAAGTGAAAATTAGAAATCCGACATACGAATGCTTATTTAATTCTGAGCCCGGCCAACGCTGCTGCCGCTTTTCTTGTTTATAAGAGAAGGAGGTGTAACTATTATCTTTACATAAATCATTTGTGCGGGAGCTGTTGCAAAAGTATAATATAGGGTAAAGCCACCGCGCTGATAAGTATATTCCATTTGATCTCCGGTAGATAATAAATTGCTGTATGCCAAAGGATACCAAACAGCATTAACCTCAAGAGAAGTGGCAACCGATACGATAACATTATCGGAATCGCCAACACTTATGGCAGATTCTGCAATAGGGGAATAGTAACCCGAAATATCGGCTGACCATCCGACAGAAGAAGCCGGGATAGAGTCAATATATACTTTCATATTGGTAGCTCCGTTGGTTCCATTGGTTCCGGAGGGGCCTTGTTCG
>DATHOL010000189.1:0-2503 GCA_035484895.1 Bacteroidia bacterium
TCAGGCTAGCTACGCAAATAGGTTCGGGCCTGGTAGGTGTATTATATATTTTAGATGAGCCCAGTATTGGGCTTCACCAGCGCGATAACCACAAATTGATTGATGCCCTGAAAAATTTGCGCGATAGCGGCAATTCTGTTATTGTGGTAGAACACGATAAAGACATGATGCTGGCTTCTGATTGGATAATTGATATTGGTCCCGGTACAGGCATGCATGGCGGATATGTGGTGGCGCAAGGTACTCCGAAGGATTTCCTGAAACAACCTACACTCACTGCCGACTATCTTTCTGACAAGAAAAAAATAGAAATTCCGAAGGCGAGAAGAACAGGAAGCGGAAAAGAAATTGTGTTAAAAGGAGCAAAGGGACACAATCTTAAAAATGTAAATGCTACTTTCCCGTTGGGTAAATTAATTTGTGTTACCGGTGTATCGGGAAGTGGTAAGTCTTCTTTGATTAATGAAACGTTGTACCCGATTATAAATAAAGTTATTTATCGTTCAGAGGCTACTCCTTTGCCATATACATCAATAACAGGAGTAAACTATATTGATAAGATTATTGAAATTGACCAGAGTCCAATTGGGCGTACTCCACGCTCCAATCCTGCAACGTATGTAAATCTTTTTGCAGATGTCAGAAATCTTTTCGCATCCTTGCCGGAAGCAAAGATCAGGGGTTATATGCCGGGACGGTTTTCTTTTAATGTAAAAGGCGGACGCTGTGAAACTTGCCAGGGTGCGGGACTGCGCAAGATTGAAATGAATTTCCTGCCTGATGTGTATGTAGTATGCGATACTTGCAATGGCAAGCGCTATAACCGTGAAACATTGGAGGTGCGCTTTAAAGGGAAATCTATTAATGATGTATTGAATTTAACAGTAGAACAAGCGGTCGATTTCTTTTCGGAAATACCGCATATTTCTCAGAAAATAACTACGCTCAATCAAATCGGATTGGGGTATATTACACTCGGACAATCTTCCACAACCCTTTCGGGCGGGGAGGCGCAGCGTGTCAAACTGGCAACGGAACTTTCTAAAAAAGGAACGGGTAATACGCTCTATATTTTAGATGAACCAACCACAGGCCTGCATTTTGAGGATATCCGCATATTGTTGGATGTTTTGAATAAGCTGGTGGATCATGGCAATACAGTAATCGTTATTGAGCATAATACCGATGTTATGAAAGTAGCTGACCATATCATTGATTTAGGCCCTGAAGGCGGTTCTCGTGGCGGTGAAATTATAGCTGAAGGTACTCCGGAAAAGGTAAGTAAAAACAAAAAGAGCCTTACATCCGTATACTTGGATAAAGAACTGCAATAAAATAGATGATTATGGCAAGTAAGAAAAAGATCAGCCGCAAAAAAACAAGCAACAAGAAAACCATTGCAAAGTCAGATAGTATAGCAAAAGAAAAGAATTGGAACGAAATAAAAGCTATTGATTCCTGGCAAATATTCCGCATTATGTCGGAGTTTGTGCAGGGTTTCGATACTATGGCAAGGGTTGGCCCCTGTGTATCCATTTTTGGCTCAGCACGAACAAAGCATACTCATAAATATTATAAACTGGCTACGGAAATTGCCTTTCAGCTTACCCGCAACGGCTATGGAATAATTAGCGGTGGCGGGCCGGGCATTATGGAGGCTGCTAACAGAGGCGCACAGGCTGGCGGAGGGCGTTCGGTGGGTTTGAGCATAACCCTCCCAAACGAACAGAAAGAGAACCCTTTTATTGACCTGGATAAGTTATTGCAATTCGATTACTTCTTTGTCCGTAAGGTTATGTTTATGAAATATGCCCAAGGATTTGTAGTTCTGCCCGGTGGCTTCGGAACATTGGACGAACTTTTTGAAGCGATTACACTTATTCAAACAAATAAAGTAGAGCATTTCCCGATAATAATGGTCGGTAAAAAATATTGGGAGCCATTACTCGATTGGATAAAAGAAAGTATGATTAAGGATGAAAAGAATGCCGACGAGGCAGACCTTGCTATTTTCAGCGTGGTAGATACTTCTGAGGAAGTGGTCGAAATTATCAATACCTTTTACAGCAAATATCTGCTCAGCCCGAATTTCTAAGCGCTATTGCTGTTTTGTATTTGTATTGAGCGTATCAAGCAAATGGTTGTGCTGGTCAACAAATACGTACACATCTTCATTGGCTTTTTTCATAAAGTATTGTTCCCGTGCAAATTTTTCCAGGTTAGCAGGATTGGTCTGCAACTCTTTTAATTGCTCGGTTGCGGCTAATGTTTGCTTTTCGTAATATATTTTTTGTGCTTTCATCTGTTTCTCTTTTTGGGTAAGATGAATATCATAGATGATGCTTGTCTGGTCGAAAAAAGTGATCCAGACAATGAACAACAAAGTAGCTGTGACGTACCTGTTGCGGAATATTTTGGCTAGTTTTTTAAGATGCTCTAACATTTTTACCTGCGTGAAAGTACAAATTTACGGGTAAAATGCAGTTGGCTAAAGGGCTTACTT
>DATHOL010000190.1:0-5542 GCA_035484895.1 Bacteroidia bacterium
TACTATTGCCGAATTAGAGCAAAAATTGCTATCGTTTAATGTTATTGTATACGTGCCCGGACTCAGTCCTGAAACCACAGCTGTGGTAGCTCCTCCGGGCGACCATGCATACGTATACGGGGCAGTACCACCTGATGCATAAGCCGTAGCAAGCCCTGCTGTGCTGGTAGCCGTTAGTGCAAGCGGTGCGGGTTGTCCAATTGTTGTACTGGCAGATGCAGCACAGCCCACCGAGTCGATTATAGTTGATGTATACGTACCCGCCCCAAGTCCCGTATCAATTATAGTTGTACTTAGCCCCGGTGTCCATAGTATGTGGTATGGCGAAACACCTCCGGTTATATTTGCAATTGCTTTTCCGTTAAAGTCACCGAAGCAACTAACACTGAAAGAGCTGGTGGATACGGCAAGTGTAGAAGCTGAAGCTATGCTTGAGTAGGCGTAAGCGCTATCCAGTAATGAGTCTACAACCATGACCGTATAGGTTCCGGCGCCTAATCCGATAGCGGTGTCTGTAGTTTGGCCACCCGGTTCCCATAAGTAAGTGTATGGGGGAAATCCACCATAGGCGGTAACGATACCTGTTCCGTTACTATCGCCTGCACAGGTTACACTTGTAACCGAAACATAAGCAGAAAGTTTTTGGGCATTCATACTTGTTGCAAGCAAAAAACTTGCAACAAGCAGGGGAATGATTTTTTTACTCGTAATTTTTTTTCCTCTTTCAGATGCACTCGTGAGCACTTTGTGGTTCATGATTTATTGGGTTAGCTTCTTTAAAATTTTAACGAATTCATTTTTCCCAATGTCCCGAAAGGAGGTCTGTATAGTATTCCGGCGTGAGACATTTACCTTACTTCCATTGAGGTATCGCTAAACACCCGTGTAGTAAATAAGAAAACACCCACGCCGTAGCGTGAGCATTAATCCTATCTTGACTACACATTAATTTTAGCGATTTTCAATGGAAAGAGTCAGATAACGCTGTATGTTATTAGTTTTTGTCTATTTTATATTTTTATGGTTTTTATAGTTTGTAAATACAAATGTAATAATTTTTTTAATATGCAACTATTTACTGAAAATCCTGGTAAAGCAAATACTTCCTGCGGATTTTCATAAATACATTGATATCGGCTTGCCATGTTTTGCGGATTTCTTCTTCCGGAAGACCTTGTTCTATCTGCTTTTGCAGGGCATCATTACCTGCCAGGTTTTTAAAATAAGGGTTAAAGAAATTGGCCTTATCAGGATAATCCTTATAAGCGCCTTTTATCCAAAACAGGTAAAGTTTTTGGTAATTCTTAATCATAATGGTTCCAAAATCGCTCAGGTCATGTCCGTAGCATTTTTCCCCTTCAAAGGGCGGATGCTGTGCCCCCGGTTTGCTTACCGGCGTGAACGTATAAGGTGAGGTTTTTAATAACGGGTTGCCAATAACCTCAAAAGGCCTGCCTGTTCCCCTGCCTACGCTTATCACGGTTCCTTCAAATAAGGCAAGGCTTGGATACAAAAATATAGATGACATATTGGGCAAATTGGGTGAAGGCTTCACAGGCACATCGTAATAATTTTTATGGCTCCATCCCGTCACCGGAATACAGGTTAAATTGCATTGTATGCCTTTATCAAGCCATTTTTCGCCGTTAAGCATTTTGGCATATTCAGCCGGAGTCATTCCATAAACCACAGGCACGGGGTCCATGCCCGAAAAGGATTTGAAAGCGGCTTCTAAAACAGGCCCGTCAACGTAATATCCGTTAGGGTCGGGGCGGTCAAGTACAATAAGTTGTTTATTGTTTTCGGCACAAGATTCCATTACCAAATGCAGCGTTGATATATAGGTAAAGAAACGTACACCTACATCTTGTATGTCGTAAATTACCACATCCACGCCGTTCAGGTCATCTGCAGTTGGTTTCTTATGTTCTCCATAAAGTGAAATAATGTGGATGGATGTTTGTGGGATATTAGAATTGCTAACCGTAGCGCCTGCATCCTCGGCACCATAAAAGCCATGTTCAGGGGCGAATATTTTCACTACCTTTATTCCAAGGCTCTGTAATGTATCAACCAATAATTTATTTTTTACAAGCGAGGTTTGATTCGCCACTACAGCTACATTTTTACCTTTTAACAAAGAAAGATATTGGTCCGTTCTTTCCGCCCCTACCTTTACCTGGGTGGAGTTAACTGTTGTAAAATCGGACTTTGCCGTAATTTGAGCCCGAATAGTGTCAGTTGAAAGAAAAAGGCTAACAATAAGTAATTGAACAGTAATTTTGAGGAAGGTATATCTTTGCATTCGTGGAAACTTTAAAAGGTCAAAAATAGGGAAAACAGAATTAGTAAATCAATAAATTAAAAAGCGCTTTGGCAGATAACGGTGATAATTGTAAATAATTGTAGCGGATCTTAAGAAAAAAAGAATAGTTGGAAAAAGGAAAACTAAAAGGAATGTTTGTGAGCGGCAATATACCTGCCGGGGCTGAATATAAAGCAGCGCTAAAGGATGTGTTGCAGGCATTCCCTTATTTCCAGTTGGCACAGGTTCTTTTTGCCAAACAAATGTATGATACACACGAGCCGGAAGCCTCAAGCCGAATTAAGCTGGCATCGGTTTATGCACCCGACAGAAAGGCTATGTATCTTTTATTTAAAGCCAATAGCCCTCAGCCAATAGCTGATAGCCCAAAGTCCAAAGAAGAAACTATTAAATCTGCCGAAAAACCGGAGGTGAAATATAATTTTGTTTATAGTTCAACTACGGTTGATAATAGTGCGGTTATAAATGCTCCGACTAAAGTTGAAAGTGAGCAGCCATCGCTATCTGAGGCCTTTCTGCGCCATGAACAAGAAACGGCAACACCGAAATCTCCTATAAAGGAAGCAGAGGAAAAACCTGTAATTGCGGCCAAAAAAACGGAAGAGAAGGCAGCAGAAACGCCAAAAATATCCCCTATTATATCTGTCAAGATTGCAGATGAGAAAATTGTTCCGGTAGAAGAAAAGAAGGTCGAGGTTAAAAAGCCTCTTACTACCTATACCCCTCCTCCGAAAAAAGCCTATACAACGCCTCTAATTGAGAAAAAGAAACCGGAAGCACCTATCGCCAAACCAGAGGTAGATATAAAACCTCCGGTTGGAAAGGCAGCGCCGATTATTGAAAAGAAACCGGAAATCAGGAAACCTGCACCTGTTACTACCTCCGGTAAAAAGCCATATACCCAGCCTGTAATTGAATGGAAGAAGAATTTATATGGTAAAAAGGGAGAAGAAAAGAAACCGGAAGTTCCAAAATCTGTTCCTCCGGTAATTGCAAAACCACCGGCAGTTATAACTCCTCCTGTTAAAGCCCCAATTATTGAGAATAAGCCAATTGAAAAGAAAGTAGAACAACCAATTGAGGTACCAATAATTGAAAAATCACCTGTAATTGCTGCCCCTGAGCCTATTATTGAGGAAAAAGCAGTTGAAAAGATAATAGAAAAACCAATAATTCAGGAACCCGTAATAATAGAAGAAAAGAAGGCTGAACCTGAAAAAGAAATTAGTGTTGAAGTTACTGCTCCTCTGATTGTTGAAGAACCTGTGATAGAGGAAGTTAATATTGAATCAGCACCTCTTACACCTTCAGTGGTGAATGAGGAGCCGGAGGTAGTTCACGAACCCATAACAGATACTAATCTGAAGTATAATTTCGGTTCATGGCTGAAGGTATTGCCCGAAATAGGTGTTGAAAAAAAGGAAGAGGTGAAACCTGTAAGCCAGGCTCAAAAGCTTGATATTATAGAGAAATTCTTACAGAAAGCGCCATCTATTTCACGCCCTAAAGCGGAGTTTTTCTCCCCCGTAAAGGCGGCTAAAATGAGTGTTACTGAGGATGATACCATTGTAAGTGAAACACTTGCAAATATTTACTATGTGCAAGGCAATTACCCGAAGGCTTTAAAGGCATATCAAACTCTTTTGCTTCAGTTTCCGGAAAAAAAGAATATATTTGCGCCCCGCATTAAAGAAATTAAGGCTTTAATGAGTGAAAATACCAAACCCGGAAAGAAATAAATTATAGAAGCCATGGGCGAAATTTTATTGGACATATTGATTATTGCAGCATGTATATTGCTGATTCTTGTAGTGTTGATTCAAGATTCTAAAGGGGGAGGATTAACCTCTTCTTTTGGAGCCTCCAACCAGATATTGGGTGTTCGCAGAACCAACGATTTTCTTGAAAAAGCTACCTGGGCTTTTGCAATTGCAGTTATCGTGCTTTCAATGGCAAGTGCATGGGTAGGCGGCGGAACTTCAACGGCTAATGCAAGTTACTCTATCTCCAAACAACAAGCTGATCAAACTTCTGTTCCTGACCAACCACAAGGCCAAGGTCAGCAACAAGCACCTGCCGGACAACAAGCACCTAAGAAATAGAATAAATAGTTAATCTATAGATGTCGGGAAATTTCAGGAGAAGTTTCCCGATTTTTTTTGCCTATTTACCACCCATTTCATCATACGCCGCTTTTGCAATTTTTGCAATAACAGCTTCTCGGGTATCGGAGTTAGCTTTGGAATCGGTAACAAAAACGGTAATAATTAAATGATGTCCATTCGGAAGTGTTATTATTCCTGCATCATTGGTAGCGGCTGATAAACCATGTGATGTACCTGATGTGCCCGTTTTATCAGCCACTACAGTTCCTTTGGGTAAAAGTGCCCTGAAACGTTTTGCACTGGTTTGTGTTCCTTCCATCATTTTCCGTAAGAAATCAGTAGACGAAGGAGAAAGGCACTTACCTGTATAAAAGAGTTTCAATAAATGCGTCATTTCTTTAGCCTCGCACCAACTAAGGTATTGCAGTTTATCATCATGATGCATCTGCTTTTCCGATGCGGCAATGGCAATTTGTTTTGCTCCCAAACCATGAATAAAATCTTCCACTTGCTTTGGCCCGCCTGCTTTTTCTAACAATATATCGCAGGCAATATTATCGCTTTCGCTAACCGTATAGGAGAGCAGTTCATTTAATGATATATCCATATCCTTTCTTGGAAGTTTATCCCGCATGGGACTCATAGTTTCCGTATCCGATAAAGCGTTTTTGCTTACATGTATTTTTTGTTCAAGTGATAGTTTGCCTTTATCAACCATATCCATTATTGCCAGCGCAATTGGGAATTTAAAAACACTTTGCATCGGCGAATGGTATGTGCCATTGTAGGAAAGCGTATCCCCTGTTTCCAAATTCTCAATAGATACACAAACATTGCCTTTTGCTTCTTTCGCAATTTGATTAATAGCTATTCTTAATGAATTTTGCTTTGGCGAGTCAAAACTTATTGGAGTTCTATAGGTGCGGTCACCAATGAAGCACGCCTCAAGTCCTATTATTAATATCAACACACAGAACAAACTGACTGTAAATAAAAATCGTTTCATTACTTGCTTAATTTTTTAATAACCTTCTCAACTCGGACGCGCTTGGTATCTTTTTCAATATCATCCAATCGGGAAGATAGTATTTTTATAAAATCCTTTTTGTAT
>DATHOL010000191.1:0-5208 GCA_035484895.1 Bacteroidia bacterium
AATTAAATCAAAAGAATGATGGATGTAGAAAATGACATAAATAATTCTCTCTATGCTTTAGGCTTAAAAATTAATGAAGTTATAGATAAGCTAAAAGAAAGCCATAAATTAAGAATTACACCGTATGAACGCATTCGAGTAAGAAAAATGGATTATAAAATGGGGTCATTCGAATATGACTGGGAAAATATCGAATACTTTGACTACTATGACTGGAGTGTGGATTTATTTGGAAGTGTTCAAGATGAAATTAAAAAATTGCAAGAATTTGAATTCTCAGCTGAAGCTCTTTCAAAAAGATTCCCATTAACCTTGGACATAATAAAAAACTATGGCTTAAGTAATTTCATAAGACATCTAATGCACAATCTACCAAATAGTGCGGATTATACGAGCTTAATTAACGAGTGTATAACATTATATATTAACGATTATCAATCAGGAATTGATAAAACACCCTTAAAATGGAATGTACAACTATTTTTAGGAAATATGGAATTCCAAAGTGAAAATACCTGGATACTCTCTAATTCATTATATATAATGAGACCTAATGATGAATATTTTCTACTTGCTAGGCCTAAAAGACCTATAGATGAATTTGAAAGAAGCACAGGAAAGGGTTTTTATGAAACATGCATTATAAAATTTTCACTTTTTGCTGATAAAGATCCTTCGGGTCTCTACCCTAAAAAGGTTTCTGAAGAAATTGAGAGTTGGGTTGATGTATTCAGGTTATATAATGTAGCCAATATTACAATAAAACACATAGCTGCATTCCCCGAATCGCTTTGGTACCAAGGCAGTAATGATTTGCCAGAAAGCCCTTTTGATAACGCTTGGAAAGGGAAATTAGAATATTCAGATACTAGTGACTTCAAATGTAGAATACGCGAGGAAGAAATTGATACTCTTAATACTTTTGCAGAAAAAATAAAAGGAATTCTTGATACTATTTCTCAACAAGCATATTTAAAAGGAAGCCATATTGAATTAGCATTTCATAGATACAAGGATGCTTTACTTCGCTCAAAAGCAAGTGTTAACAGAATGGTTTCAGCAGTAAGTGCCTTGGAGGCATTATTAGGAGAACCAAGTGGAGACATTACTTATAAAATATCAACAAGAACTTCCGTTTTACTAACATTTTTTGGGTTCCATCCAATTGATACTTTTTCGAAACTAAAACTCGCTTATGATATACGCAGCAGACTATTACATGGGGAACCATTAGACGATAAACATTTAGAATTCTCAAAGCAACATATACATGAAATACTTGAATTCACAAGAATCTGTTTATTAATATCATTGCAATTAAAAGAGCTTTTGAAAAAGAAGATTTTAATTCAAAAGATTGATCATTCGTTAGTTGATATAAGCGCAAGAAAAGATTTAGAAGAACTTATAAAAGGAAAAGTCACTATTCCTCTTAGTAAATTTAGATATTGTATTGAGTATACTCAATATTCAAAAAAACTTGAGTGGTTAAACTAATCTCCTATTAAATTCCACCACCCTTCCCCAAAACTCAATGCCTCTTATAATAGCCAGTCCGGCTCGGACTACCACAGCCCTCCTGCACCTGCACCACCAAAGCTGCCACCGCCACCCATTGCTCCGAACCGCATTCCGCCAAATCCGCCTAACAGGGCGCCTACAACAACTTCTGCAACTAACACACCAGCCGTAGCAGTTTCTACACGAGTATTGCTCTCTTCCAGCTTCTTATCTAAAATATCTCCAAATGCAGCAAAATATTTCAGCCCGTTTTTAATTAGCCATTGTTCTGCATCATCGTCGCCGTCATTTACCATATTAGCTACGGCGGCCCACTCAGGGTGCGTGCTGTGCAATAGTGCCTGTATTGCGTTATCGTTATCATCCGGACTTATGGCATCTATAAAGGTTGTAATTGTAGTGTAATTATTTTTCTCCAACCAATCCCTTGCCGGAGCTTTGCCATTTACCAATACATCGCACAAGGCAGCCAACTCAACGCAATTATGTTCCATCAGCCATTTAAATGAGTTTACCGATTTGTCGTTAAGCTCAATAGTGAGCGCAAGTGCCAATATTTCTTCCTGTGTGTATGACCTTGTTTTATCCATTGATGTAATTGCATTTATTATCAACAAATATAATAATTGCTCAACTTGTTCCCCAAAACTCAATGACTTTTATATATGCCAGTCCGGCTCCGCCCGACACTAATTCGGTACCACTACTTAGTGTCACTCATGTTTTCAACACCCATTTTCTACAACAGGCCTGTAAAATCTTGTTGTTCTCCCAAAAGTCAATGACCGTAAATACCACGCATTTGCCACACACAGTTTTATGTCACACTTTGAGATTTTTTATGTCACAGCCTAACAAATTGATTTTCTGTATTAAAACCCAAATGTCACACTTTCAAAAACCGTGTAAAAGTGTGACATATAAATTTTTTAAAATCGCAGGTTTTCCCACTTATCACATATAACTTATCACTAAGCACTAACTTTTTATCTTTGTACCTAAAGAAGCAGGCAAATGTCTGACCATATAGAAGATACAAGCAAGGAAATAAATGGGATCCGTAGTTGGGCCGAAGAAGACCGTCCGCGTGAAAAGCTGATGCTGAAAGGCTCCAGCGTACTCTCCGATGCCGAACTGCTGGCTATACTCATAGGCTCAGGCACTCCCGGTGAGTCGGCAGTAGATTTGTGCAAATCAATTTTGAAAGATGCCCACAACAATCTGAACGAACTGGGCAAATTTTCCGTCTCCGATTTGAAGAAGTATAAAGGTATCGGCGAAGCCAAAGCCATTACCATTGTAGCCGCGTTGGAACTCGCCAAACGCAGGCGTACCGCAGAAGTCCGCGAAAAGGAAAAGATAGCAGGCAGTAAAGATGTGTTTGAATATTTTCATCATTTAGCAGATTTGCGCAATGAGGAATTTTGGGTAATGTATCTCAACCGGGCTAACAAAATACTTTCAGCACAAAAGGTGAGCATGGGTGGTATAACAGGAACTGTGGCCGATATCCGTTTAATATTAAAAAATGCGTTGGATAACTTTGCAACAGGGATAGTGCTTTGCCATAATCACCCATCGGGAAACCTCAAGCCCAGCCAGGAAGACAAGGACCTCACCCAAAAAGTAAAACAGACCGCCAAACTGCTCGACATAAATGTTTTGGACCATATAATTGTTTCTGATACAGGATACTTTAGCTTTGCAGACGAAGGTCTTTTATAAACCATGATAAAAATATTAACCGTAATAGGCGCAAGGCCGCAAATTATTAAAGCTTCCGCTTTAAACAGGGCTATTAAAACCAGCCATAGTAAAGAGATTCAGGAAGTGCTGCTGCACACGGGACAACACTATGACGACACTATGTCGGATGTTTTTTTCCGTGAAATGGGTATCCCCCAACCGGACTATAACCTGAATGTAGGCTCGGGCGCACATGGCAAACAAACTGCTGCCATGATAGAAGGCATAGAAAACATTGCACTGATTGAAAAGCCTGCCGCTATTGTGGTCTATGGTGATACCAATTCTACTTTAGCTGCTGCCATAGCTGCATCCAAACTTAAAATTCCATTGGTACATATAGAAGCGGGGTTGCGTTCTTTCAACAAAACCATGCCTGAGGAAATCAACCGAATTGTCTGCGACCATTGCTCTACACTGCTCTTCACTCCTACCCAATCGGGCTATGATAATTTAATTCGCGAAGGTTTTAACCAGGATAATGAATCGCCATTTTCAATTAACAAACCAGGCATTTTCCATTGCGGAGATGTTATGTATGACAACACACTTTATTTTTCGGAAGTAGCAGAAGCCAGCTCCGGAATACTTGATAAACTTGGGTTAACAGACAAGGAGTATTTATTGGTAACTATTCACCGTGACAGCAATACAGATATACCCGAAAGGCTGAATGCAATTTTGGATGCGATAAATGAAATCAGTCTGCAAGAACAAATTGCTGTTGTGTTTCCAATGCATCCGCGTACTGCGGCTTCACTTGAAAAGGTGAATATTCCAGCAATGAAACGTATTAAGGAAAACCCATTATTTCATATTATTCAACCTGCATCTTTTTTAGAAATGCTTTTGCTGGAAAAGCGTTGTACTATGGTACTAACAGATTCCGGCGGGGTTCAGAAAGAAGCTTTTTTCTTACATAAACCCTGCATAGTATTGCGTCCGGAAACCGAATGGATAGAATTGGTTGAATGTGGTAATTCCATTTTGGCAGATGCCAATGCAGAAAAGATAAGAGAGGGATATTTTCATTTTAAAGAGAGCGAGAAAAAGAAATATCCTGAATATTATGGTGACGGAAAAGCGGCTGATTTTATTTGCATGGAACTAATCCGTAACTTCAAATAAACATGCCGGAATTATTGATATATACGCCCAATGTTACTTCGCGTGTAAATTATATTTTCCAACTTTTTTTTGATTCATTAATTAAAACATCGTATACCCTCACCCCAGATGAAGCGGCTTTTAGGGTATATAATGGTCCGAAACTGAATTACTCCAATACATCATTTCCGAATGAAATATTGCAAATTATACCTTATGGGTTACTTACAGAAACCAATATAAAAATTCAAAACATTCAGGTATCTGAATGGAATAATCTTAAAATATTTTTTCAAACAGATTCAGTCGATTTACCTTTTGATATTTTTTCGGCATCCTTTTATTTGGTGAGCCGTTATGAAGAATACCTCTCACATAAGCCCGATGAACACTCTCGATTCCATCATAGCTACAGCTTGGCATATAAAAATAACTTTCTGGATGAACCACTGATAAACCTTTGGGCGGAAGAATTGAAAAAAATCATCCTGAAAAAATATCCTTCAGTTATATTTTCTGAAAACATATATAAGTTTGTTCCTACCATAGATATTGATATAGCATACGCGCATTTGGGAAGGAACATATGGCTGACACTTGGCTCCTATTTTAAGGCGGTTTCTAAATTTCAAATCAAGACAATAATTGAAAAGAAACTGGTTTTGCTGCATCTGAAAAAAGATCCTTACGATACCTACGATTACCAGGAAAATATTTTCAAGAAATATAAACTACGCCCTATTTACTTTTTCCTTGCAGGCAAACGCGGACATAATGACAAAAATATTTCACCGAATAACAACAGGTTTAAAAAGCTTGTCAATAGGCTAAGTG
>DATHOL010000192.1:0-13526 GCA_035484895.1 Bacteroidia bacterium
TTTGCGTATCTTTGGCAAACAGATAGTTGAAAATATGGCAGATATTGGAAAATGGAACTCCTTGGAAGTTCTTAAAGAATTGGATTTTGGTGTTTATCTGGACGGAGGTGAGCATGGTGAAATATTAATGCCTATACGATATGTTCCGCAAGATTGCAAGATTGGCGATAAAGTAGATGTTTTTATTTATCTCGATTCGGAAGACAGGCTTATTGCCACAACGGAAAAACCCTTTGCCGAAGTGGGCGATTTTGTATTGTTGGAATGCATATCCGTGAGTGGTGTTGGCGCTTTTCTGTATTGGGGGCTGATGAAGGACTTATTTATTCCCTTCAGAGAGCAAAAGCAAAAAATGGAAGTCGGCCACTCTTATGTGGTTTACATTTTTGTAGATGACATAAGCGGACGTATTATGGGCTCTGCCAAAGTGGAGAACTTTTTAGATAAAACCCCGCCGGAATTTCAAGCGGGAGATGAAGTGGATTTGATAATTTACTCGCAAACAGATATTGGATATAATGCCATTGTAAATAAAACCCATACAGGTGTAATATTTCATACTGATGTATTCAGGACATTACACCGGGGCGAACACACCAAAGGATACATAAAAAAGGTTCGCGAGGATAAGAAAATAGACTTGCTGCTCGACAAGCCCGGATATGAAAAAGTGGATAAGATTTCTACAACTATTTTAGAAAAACTAAAAGAAGAAAACGGATTTATTGCCTTGTCTGACAAAAGCCAGGCAGATGATATTTATGATATGTTTGGTATTAGTAAAAAGAATTTTAAAAAAGCAATTGGGGCCCTATATAAAGCACGATTGATAACATTGGAAGAAAACGGGATAAAACTCAACTGATTATTTCTGTGCCTAAACTTACCAAAAAAGCACTGATAAAACATCTAACCAAGTCTGATAAGGAAGATATTGTGCAGGAAGTGCTGACTCTGTTTGACAAATTCAAAAATGTAAAAGAGTTTTATACCGCCGAACTTACAGGCGAGGCTAATCCAATGCTTGAGAGGTATAAAAAGAAAATTACAATAGCCTACTCATCGGAAAACCCAAAGGAACGGAGGACCAATTTGAATGTAAATAAACTGATAAAAGAGTTCAAAAAAATCAGTATTTATGAACGTGAACTTGCCGATTTAGTGTTGCATAGAGTTGAATGCGGAATATCCGCATTCCAAAAGAACGCTAACCGTTCAGCTACTTTTTACAATTGCATAACTAACTCTTTTGAGGATGCAATTAAACTAATTTCAGCCAATGATTATCAAGATGAGTTCAGGCAAAGAGTACACCAAATACTTAAATCATCCGGGCAAGGAAAATTCGGAATTCAAGAAAGGCTGGAAGAAATTACAAAGGAGTTGTAGGTTCTATCAATGTTTTATGGAAGCCATCGCAAAAAGGAGCTTTTGAAGAAAGCTTGCAACCGCAAAGTTTTACCGTTTTAGTTTCTGCTATTACAAATTCTACCGGTTCAAATTTTGTTCCGATATGTGAATCATCGCAAAAAGGCTGATTTTTACTTAATCCGCAGGCACACCAAAAGTATGTTCCGGGTTGAAGTTCTACTGGGTAATTGGCCTTTTGGGCGATGTTGGGAGTATCCATAACTAGTTGATTCTTTAATTTTTTTATCTTATGTATGTTTATTATCTCGCGTTGTGATATACCGCCACCACATCATCATCCTCTTCCATCTTATCTATCATGGCAAGCAGGTCGGCTTCTTCAGCATCGGTTAAATGCTTGGTTGTGGTTGGGATGAATGTTTTGGAACTTTCTTTTATTTCAATTTTCTTGTCTTCCAGCGCTTTTTGCATGTGTCCGAATTCATTAAACGGAGTCTGAATAATCAATTCGTTATTTTCATCGTCCCAGGTAAATTCCTCAGCCCCGAAATCTATCAGTTCAAATTCTGTTTCTTCGTGGTTTAATCCTACAGAGGATATTTTAAACAATGCTTTCCGTTCAAACATAAAACTAACTGAACCTTTTGTTCCCATAGCACCTTCTGCCCTATCAAAATACAAACGAATGTTAGCGACGGTACGCGTAGGGTTATTAGAAGTGCATTCAACCAAAACAGGTACTCCATGAGGTGCATACCCTTCATAAATGACCTCTTCGTAGTTAGCCATATCCTTATCGGATGCCCTTTTGATAGCAGCTTCCACATTAACCTTAGGCATATTAACTGCCCGTGCATTTTGAATGCACATACGCAAACGGGCATTCGAATCAGGGTCAGGGCCACCTGCTTTTACCGCAATTGCAATATCCCTGCCTATTTTGGTAAACTGTTTTGCCATCTTGGCAAAGCGGGCAAACATTACATATTTCCGTTTTTCAAATACTCTTCCCATGTCTATAAGTTTATAAAGTTTGTACAGTTATAAAGTTCATAAAGTTTTTGCTTACCCTTTACAAATCTATATCTTCTAAAGATTGTAGTTTCAGGCAAATGTATACAGAATACGCTAATCAGCAATTGAGATTGACAACTATATAGATATTTATTCAAGAACAGATTCCTCTTTCTTATAAATAACGTTCCTTTCTTTCAGATAATTAAGGATATAGTTAAAACATTTTTCATGTTTTCCAACAAGTTCAGGGGGGAAAACACCCTTTTCACTAAAAACCCCTTCTACTACCATATTTACTGCTGAAGTAGCTGTGTATCCTGTGGTTCTTGACATGGAGGATGCATTCGTTTCAGAATCATATTCATCATATAAATTGTAAACTATCTTCTTCTTTACCCCATTTTCTGTTCCGGTAAGCGTAACGCGCATAACCGTTATTTCTTCCTCACCGTCTTTTAGTTTCCATTCATTAAATAATATACGGGAGGTAAAATCCAAAGGAATAATTTCTTTTCCGTTCAGGTTAACGGGGGTTTTACTAAAAAACCCGGAGTCACGCAAGGCCATTACTTTTTCAGCATGGCCGGGATAACGTAAGGTCTTTTCCTTCATATTCGGAATATGTGGCATGGTGTAAATAATAGACCTTAATCCGTCTGAATTAAAGGATTCCAGTGTTCCCACATTTTCCATTTCAATATGTTCAATATCTGAAAGAGCAGGTTTCACAATCACATTTCCATTTTCCACATAACGGGCAGGACGGGTGTATTCTTCTATCACATCTACCGGCGAAAAAGGTGCTTTATAATTGAATGGCCATTTTTTCACTTTAGGTAATCCACCTACCAGGCATTCAAAATCGGTAAGTTTCATGGTTTCATTATAACGGCCAAGTATAATATTATCCATTCCGGGCGCTACTCCGCAATCAACTATAGCAGTTACATTTTTACTTTTTGCAAGCGCATTAAGTTCTAAAGAGTTTTCCGGGAAGAAAGAAATATCAACCACATTTTTACCTGCTTCCAAAATGGCTTGCAATGTTTTGTATCCCATACATCCGGGGACTGCAGAAAGTACTATATCATGGCCTTCTATAAGCTTTCCTATTCCGGAAGTATTTCCTAAATCATGTTGTATTTTATTTATTTGTCCGGGCAGCTGATTGAGTGAATTCTCGCTAACATCAACAGAAGTTACGTTATGTTTCTTAGCCAGATCCAGAGCCATCGTTCTACCAACCATACCGGATCCAAGCACAATTATTTTACTCATTTTAATAGTTTAAAGGCGATAAATGTACGAATTGAATTGGCAACCAACATCTGTTAATTGGGGAATCCGCTTTATATTTGACTAATTCCATCAGAGAGGCATGAAGAGTTTGTTATTACTTTTATCAGGATTGATTTTTTCCTGCGGTGAGCTGTTTGCAGGTAATGGCGCTAAACTGCCGCTTGTTCCTGAACCCAGTTCAGTAGTTTATCTCCGAACCACTTTCACTTTATCAGATAGTGTTGTAATCCTGGCTCCTGATAATTGCACAGAAGCCCGTTTTTTTTCTGAATATGTAAATACCCGTTACGGAATCAGGCTGCATTTTGTAAAAAAAGTAAAACAGGGACAAAGAGCAATTACCTTTACTGTTAAAGAAGATACCTCTATAAGCGAAGAAGGTTATTTGCTGAATGTTGCAGCCGATGAAATAAGAATAAATGCTTCCACAAGTGCAGGCTCTTTTTATGCTGTGCAAACATTAATTCAGTTATTACCATTTGTAGGGCACCAACCGAAAGTAAAAATACCTTCTGTTGCAATTGCCGATGCACCCCAATATAATTGGAGGGGCATGCATTTGGATTGTAGCCGGCACTTTTTCAGCAAAGAGGAAATTAAAAAGTATCTCGACTTAATGGCGATGTATAAATTCAATATTTTTCACTGGCACCTGACAGATGACCAGGGATGGAGAATTGAGATAAAGCGTTACCCTTTGCTCACGCAAATTTCTTCGATGCGCAAGGAAACCGTTATTGGATATCCAAAAGATACGGGCAATAAATTTGATGGCAAACCGTATGGCGGCTTTTATTCGCAAGAGGACATTAAAGAAATTGTAGCCTATGCAGAACAAAGGCATATTACTATCGTTCCTGAAATTGAAATGCCGGGCCATTCGGTAGCCGCGCTTGCTGCATATCCTCAATACTCATGCACCGGCGGGCCTTTTGAGCCGCTTACGGTTTGGGGTGTTTCCAATGATGTTTATTGTGCGGGTAATGACAGTACCTTTGCTTTTCTCGAAAATGTTCTGACAGAAGTATGCGCTCTTTTTCCGGGAAAATACATACATATAGGTGGCGATGAATGCCCAAAAGTGCGCTGGCAAACATGCCCAAAATGCCAGGCCAGAATAAAAAATGAGCACCTTGCCAATGAAGAAGAATTGCAAAGCTATTTTGTAAAACGTATAGTAACTTTCTTATCATCAAAGGGGAAAACAGCTATCGGTTGGGATGAAATACTGGAAGGAGGGCTAGCGCCTGATGCTATAGTAATGAGCTGGCGCGGAACTGAAGGCGGTATTGCAGCGGCGGAACAAAAGCATTATGTAGTAATGACACCCGGTAATCCTTGTTATTTCGATCATTACCAATCTAAAAATAAAGACAAAGAACCCTTGGCAATTGGGGGATATAACCCGTTAAAAGCGGTTTATGAATATAACCCCACGCCCCAAAAACTAGATGACTGGCATAAGCCTTATATTATGGGTGCGCAAGGAAATGTGTGGACTGAATATATGCCTGATTTTGCAGAGGTAGAATATATGGCTGTCCCTCGCATGTGTGCATTGGCAGAGGTTTTATGGAGCAACCCTGAAGATAAAAATTACAAGAATTTCCTCAAAAGGCTTAAGGCGCAATCAAAATGGCTGGATAGTGAGAATGTACATTATGACAGAGAATTTCTTGGCGAAAAATAATCTTTATACATTTGTATTGAATTCCAATTCCACAAGGTTTTCAAGATAGAATAAAAGAATGGCTAATAACAAAAAAATAAGTTCGCTTCTGCAAGCAAATAACGATACCGGTTTCAGTAATAAATCGGATACCGCTTCCGCGCGATTTGTTAATAAAGACGGAAGTTTTAACATTCGCAAAACAGGATTAGGTTTTCTAAACAGGTTCAGCATTTTTCAGTTTATGCTTACCATTCCCCGCTGGAAATTTATGGGGATTATCCTGGCATTCTATATTATAATTAACTTGCTATTTACTTCTATTTACCTGTTGGTTGGGACAGACCAACTGCAGGGAATGATTGGTGCAGCCCCCTGGGTGAAATTCAAAGAAGTGTATTTTTTCAGCACCCAAACGCTTACTACCGTAGGATATGGAAGAGTTAACCCAATTGGAGACGGTGTAAATATTATTGCCTCCATTGAATCGCTTACCGGTTTATTATCGCTGGCTATAGCCACCGGTTTAATTTATGGAAGATTTGCCAGGCCAAGAGCTTACCTTATATTCAGCGACCATGCACTCATAAGCCCCTACAGAGGGAAAACAGCGCTGATGTTTCGCTTTGTAAATTATAAGAACAACCATTCCCATACCGACGTAGAGGTGAAAGTAAATGTAGGGATGAACGTTGCACAAAATGGAGAACCGGTATACCAATATTTTACCTTAAAACTGGAAAGAGAAAAAGTGGAAAGCCTTCCTATGAGCTGGACCGTTGTTCATCCAATTGATGATGACAGCCCCTTTAATGGCTTTACACATGAGGATATGAAAGCTGCAGACATGGAGGTTTATGTATTGATACGTGGGTTTGATGATATTTTTTCTGACATGGTTCAGCAGCGAAGTTCCTATACTTACCATGAAATACTCTTCAACCGGAAGTTCAGTAAAATGTTTCATGAAAGCGAAGATGGACAGACGACTATTCTTGAACTGGATAAGTTGAGCCATCATCATGAAGTACAAACTGCGTAGCTGCTCATTTAGATTTTTCAGCAATCAGCGCTTTATAAATCCGGATCATATCTGCCAGGTTATTTTCCCAGTTATATAGTTTTGCAACCCGGCTCCTACCAAGTTTTCCAAGTTTATCTCTCAGTTGTTCATCTTTCACCAGAATTTCCAGGGTTTCTGCTAATTTCTCTGCATTTGCAGGTGGAACAATTAAACCGGTAACTCCTGCTTCAACAACTTCGGGAAGGCCGCCAATATTTGAAACTACTACCGGTTTTTCACAAGCCATTGCTTCAACTGCTGAAACGCCAAAACTTTCACTTTTATCTATGGAAGGGAACACGGCTATAGTCAACATATTTTGATAAAAAGGAATTTCCGCAGGAGGTATATACCCTGTAAACACCACATCACTTTCTATTCCAAAATCTTTCACTTTCCTTTTTAAATCAATATCTAAACTACCTTTCCCTACAATTAATAACTTCAATGGATAGCTCTTTACGCGTTTCCGTAAAAGTGCAAATGCATCAATCAGGTATGCTATGCCGTATTTTTCTTCCAACGCCTTAACGGTTCCAATCACAATGGCATCATCGTTAAACACATGATGTGCATGAAAAGGTTTATAAATATTCAAATCAATACCGAATGGGATAACTGAAATTTCTTTATTGGTATATTTCTTTGTTTCTTCCTTCATAATATGGCTTGTTGAACAAATTTTATCTGCCTTGCGCAAATTAAATTTCAACAACCGCTTATGCATAGGGCTTATTTTTGGGAAATTAAAAACATCACTTCCCCATACAGAAATTATAAATGGGTGAAAACCTGCCAAAGCGCCTATAAGCCCATAACTAGAGGCATAATGAGCATGAAGAATATCCGGTTTAAACTCTTTGATTGCCCTCTTTAAATCAGGCAGAAGAAAGGGATAAATTGCTTTTGAAAGTATTTTAGGAACATCCTGTTCATCCGGGGTAAATAAAATATGAATGTTCTCTTTTCCCCTTATCCAGTCCTGTTTTAGTTTGCTAAAACTGAACAACCCAATTTCAATGCCATTTTCAGCTAATGAAAGAGCCCATTTTTGGATGTGCGATGAATTAATATCGGCTAGCAACAAAACCCGATACTTATTGCTTTTCGAATGAAATTGTTCTATGGTGCTCACGTATTCTTATCTCCAGTATAAGCTCCCAAAGTTAAGACTTTAAAGTGTTTTCACCCTGAGTTTCGTGTTATTATCTATTTTTGTGGCTATTGCATGGATGATAGAAGACTTAAAATAGCCTATTTAACATCAACTGATGCCCGCAATCGTCATGCATGGTCAGGAACCCAATTCTCTATTTGGAACGCGCTCCAAAAGCATGTTGGCGATATAGAACTCATTCATTCTGTAAAACCGTTTTTCCCTTTACTGATTGGTAAAATTGCTACAGGACTCTCTCAAAAGCTGCTGCATAAAAGATATAACTACAGGCATAGCAAAATGCTTGCTAAAGGTTATGCAAGAATTGTGAATAAGAGATTAAAAGAAAATAGTTATGATCTGATTGTAGTTCCCGCTACATCGGCCTTTATACCTTATCTTAAAACCGCTTTACCTATTGCCTATATCGGTGATTCAACTGTAAAAAGTTCCATGAATTACCATCGGGCACTCAGCAATATGCTTGCATTCTCATCAACGGAAACTATTGCAACTGAGAGATTGGCATTTAATAGAGCAAATTTTTTAATTTTCTCTTCTGAATGGGCAGCAAACTCCGCTATAAACGATTTCAAAATTAACCCGGATAAGGTATTTGTTGCCCCTTTCGGGCCGAATATGGAAACTTCCACTTTGCCTCCCGGGGAACTTGCTCTTTCAAAACGAAAAGGGACAGATTGCAGGTTGTTTTTTATTGGTGTAAACTGGATAGACAAAGGCGGTTCCATTGCCTTCGATGCTATGGTAGAACTAAATAACATGGGCATTGATACCCAACTTACCGTTTGCGGATGTGTTCCTCCTGCCGAGTTCAATCATCCCAAACTCAACATAATTCCCTTTCTGGATAAAAACAACGAAGAGCAAAGAAGAAAATTGGACGAGATATATCTTCATACTGATTTTGTTATTCTGCCAACCCGCTTTGAAGCATTTGGAGTTGTTTTTTCAGAAGCCTCTGCATTTGGAATACCATCCATAGCAACTGATACAGGTGGAGTTTCATCGGCAGTTATTAACGGGGAAAACGGATTTCTTTTACCTTATTCCGCAACAGGGAAAGACTATGCCAAGTTAATAGCAGAGATTTTTAAAGATGATGATACATATTATTCTCTTGCTAAAGAGTCACGCAATTTATTTGAAACCCGTTTAAACTGGGATAACTGGGCAAAAATATTTAAAGAAGCTTACCGGAAAACAATTTCAGAAGCCGAACAGCTTCCTGTATGAGTTGCAGAAATTATCATGCGAAAAACTATTCTTTGCATGCTCATACGCATTCTCCGACATTGATTTCAACATCTCTCTATTTTCTAAAAGTGCTTTAATAGCCATCACCATCTCAGCAACAACTTTTTCTGCATCATTGCTTGAAGTAACGAATCCGTTTTGGTAATTTGTTATATGCATAGAAGCGTCGCCCACATTAGTTGTAATTAATGCCAGTCCATTTGCCATGGCTTCCATTCCTGACAAAGGCAACCCACCTTCATTATCAGAAGTTACAAGCATAATATGTGCTTGTTGGTATATTTTCTGCAACTCTTCCTGCTTAGTTATTTCACCCATAAATTGAACAAATGGAAAATCACCGGCATTGCCTATTCTGCTCTTATCACCTACCAGTTGAAATTTAACGGGGAGTTTCATTTTATCGCATTCTTGCGCAATTCGAAAAATTAAATCAATCCGTTTTTCAGGTGAAATACGCCCAACATAAAGAACATTAAGAGGCCCGCTAAAATCTTTCGGGGAATATGATTCGGGTGTTTCCGTATAATTGAGAATATGAACCAAACGGTCGGAAATCTTCTTTGGAATATTATTATCATGATACAATTTGAGCATAACATCCATCGACTTTTTGCCAATGAATACTCTTTTATCCAAACGAATTACCTGCGGCAGCAATTGAATTTCCTGTTGATAAGTAACTTCAACAAATCCGTGTTTTATGTCGGCACAAAATGCTGAAGGAGCTAAATCAGAAAGCAAATCAAGATAGAAAGTTGAATTGCTGCCCAGCGTTGCAGGTTTTGTTTGCCTGTTAATATATTCAGCAATAATCCTTCGGGCTTTTTTACCAACAATTGGATAATTCAGCGTATCAGGCATATCAAAGACCTTGGCATTTGCTTCAAAAAATGGAAGGAAAGCATCGCTATCAGAAAATCCGGTAAAAAAAACCAACGGGTTTTTATCTTTTAAACAATCAACTATTTCAAAGTGAATCCGCTCTGCGCCCCCAACATGGGTATATGGAAAAAAGAAAAATAAATTATGCGTATGTGTATTTAAGTAATCTTTCAGTTTTGCAAAATCAGAATACACCTTAAATGGATTGGATGTTAAAATTCGTTTTACTCCTTTTAATATGCCGGGAATAATGTAAAGTTTCCAATACCTTGCTAATCCTCGTACCCATGAATAAAGTACTTTAAAAAAGAAGCTATTTATTTTTAATTTAGATACCTGGTACCGGAGAAATCTCTGTTTGCATTTATTGACTTTTCTTTGAGAAGTTTTTGGGGTATTTTTATTCATTGTTACAGAATCAAAATGAATTCTGTACTTCAATAAAACTTCATCTATCTTTTCAATTTTCAGCCCATCCGACACCATTCTCAGCCATAGGTCCCAGTCTTCAACATTTTTTTGAGCAGAGCGATATAAATATTTACTGATAACTGATTTCCTGATAACAACAGTTGGATGTGCTATGCAATCCTCTTTTGGGATGGTATTATAAATTTCTTCCCATGAATTCGTCTTTATGTCAGCATCCCAATATCCTGTTTCTTCCCCATCCGCATTCATAAGTCGTATGTGGGTTGCCAGTGCGCTTACATCAGGGTTTTCGTCAAGGAATTTTACCTGTTTCTCCAGCCGTTCAGGTATACAAATATCATCCGAATCCATGCGGGCTATATACTCTCCTTTAGCAAGTCCAACGCCTTTATTGAGGCTCTTTACTAATCCAAGATTATTATCATTATGCACTAATCTTATCCGCGCATCTTTACATGATTCAATTATAGAAACGCTTTTATCAGTGCTTCCATCATTAATAATTAAAAACTCAAAATCGGTAAAAGTTTGGTTTAAAATACTGTTGATTGCATCGGCAATATATTTCTCTCCGTTATAAACAGACATCAGAACTGTAACCTTTGGATACCCTATATTTTCTGCCATCCTACGGGTATAATATCTGTTACATTAATAGTGGCATCATTAACCCATTTTGAAGGTGCAACAACTATCTTGTCCGGATTATTATTTAACCATGCACCCCACCAGCTAAAACTACTGTTTGCAATAATATTATGCTTACACAAACTCATCAACTGCATATCTATATAGCTCTGGTTGCCGGTATTATTATCCACGTATGTTACCGGAACATCAAACTTCATATTTACTTTTACCCACTCCATATCATCGGAAAAAACATAAAGTTGAATATTAGCACTCTTTTTTTCAATAAACTCTAAAGCTTCATAATAATATTCAGGACTACAAACTCCGTGAAACTTGCTTGTTTCAGAATTATGGACATAATCGCCCCGTCGTATATGCATGCTTACAGAATTACAAGATGATATATTTTCAGCAAGCGCTCTATTCAAACCTTCCAATCGCTTTTTAAATGTAAAATCTTTTCTTATAACCTCTTGCATTTGAAGAAAATATTTTTCTGTTTGCCAATAACCTATAAGCAGAGAATTTTTGGGTGAGTTTATTATACTCTCATCATATTGTTTTAGCCTTTCACCAATAGTGTGGTATGGGAAAACAAAAGGGAATAGCCGCTGGATACCTTTTTTGAATTTGCTTTCTTGAATGTTTTTAAATTTAGCTAGCTCCGCCTCTGTTGCAATTGATATATCGTCAAAGAAAACATCTAATTCAAGTTTACGGCTTGTATGGCTATAACTCAAGTCGTTCAAAAAAGAAACATCCACTTTAAGTTCTGTTTTTCTTAATAATGAAACCCTCCGTCCCAATGCATATTGGAACATCTGGTTTCCCAAACCACCCATGAGTTTAACGATAATCATATCTAAAATATTTCCATTTTAAAAATATATTTATTCAGCCAACTGTTATTAAACTTGACCAGTATCCGCGTAAAAACCATGCCTCCATTAACAGACTTTATTGCTTTTCTATAAAACGATTGTTGTTCCAAAGGCATTGGAATTATAGTGTTCAACTCTTCCATCGTCCTCACATTATATTTATTGAACAACAGTTTAAAATAAAGTAAAAATCTATTATTCTTCAGCGTCAACTTGCGTTCATTAAGTTTCGCATACAGAATTACATGTTCACGTACTTGAACATTCTTATCATTAATTACGGTCTGAGTGATTTGCCCCTCGGCACCGTCGCTGATGCAAATTAAAGGTTCCGGAGAATAAGCAATTGATTTATTTTTATATAAAATACGCATATAGAAATCAACATCAACAAGCCATTTCAAATTTATATCATATTCCAGATTTATGTTGCGTCGGTATATCGTAGCACTTGGAGCTCCAATTACATTTCTGAAAAATAAAAACTCAGGTTCAGCTTGTATTCTTTTTAAATGCTTTTGCGAACATGAAAAAAGTTCCTTATTGCCTGAAGGTAATTTCAGTATTTCAGTGGCAGAGAAAGCAAAATCAACTTCAGGATTATCATCCAGGAGTTCGACATATTTAGCTAAACTTTGTGCAGAGGTGAAAAAATCATCGCTATGCAGAATCTTTATATACTCACCATTAGCAAGGCTTATGGCATAATTCCAGTTTGCCGGAGAGCCAAGCGCAATTTCATTTCGGGAATATCTTAACCTGCCCTGAAAATCAAATTCTCGGAGCAATATTTCCACAGCACCATTCGGAGAATCATCTGAAATTATTACTTCATAATTCCCGAAGGATTGCATAAGAACTGAATCCAAAACCTTACGAAGGATTGTAATCTGTTTATAAGCCGGAATACATATTGAGACCTTAGGATCCATATAAAAGTTTGCATTTTATCCTATTACACAAATATACCAGTCGGGAATATATACGACAAAAATAATAAGGCGCATGGTGCATCAGCCACGCAAATACGCGATAATGAAAAAGGCCTGTTTCCTGAAATAAATCATCAGCTTGCTGTATTGCCATTTTATTTTCTTTATTATACTTCTCCAATGCATTATTATCCAAAAACCGGATATGCTCAACAATTTTTGGCTTTATTATCTTCTTGTATTTATGAAGTTTCACCATCTTATCAATTTTCAAACAGGCTTTCAATCCATGCAAAAACATTTTGAACAACTCTCTGCTACGGCTATCTTCATGCTCCCTTACTAATGAATATGTATCTTCCGTATTATCAAACCGAAAGACAAGCCCTTTAAAAGCGCAACGAACCCATACGTCCCAATCCTCATTAAACCATATTTGTTCATCCCACAATCCTATCTTTTCAAAAACCTTTTTCCGTATAAGAGGAGATTGCACTACCATTATGTTTCCGTGCAACAATACTTGTAATATTTCATCACCTTGGCCGTTAACCCTTCCATTCTTCCAGTACTTTTCCTTGTTTTCTCTAATCTCAATTTGCCCGTTCTGATTCCGTGAGAAATACTTCATATCTCCATAAACCAAATCACATGAAGGAAATTCCTTAAATACGTCAATCTGTCTTTTTAGTTTTTCTTTTTGAATGAAATCATCTGAATCGATAAACTGAAGGAAGTCTCCTTTCGCCTTTTTAATTCCTGTATTACGGGCGGCACTTGGTCCGGCATTATTTTGATAATAGTAGCTGAAACGGGAATCTTTCCTGCTATAGGACTCTCCAACTTCTTTAGTATTATCAGTAGAACCATCATCAATTAAAAGACATTCCCAATCTGAATATGTCTGCTGCAA
>DATHOL010000193.1:0-2236 GCA_035484895.1 Bacteroidia bacterium
TTGTGCCGCCTCCAAGTTGGAATACTCCTGTGTTCGATGTGGTAGGATTTATATTTAAACCACCTGCACCCGAAATTTTTCCGGACATTATCAGTGTTTCTCCTGTAGCAATATTTATCGGTTGAACAGCGCCCAATGATAATGCGCAACTCATGGTAGCTGTATAAGTAGTTGCAGTATTTACAGTTATTCCTGCCCCTGTACTGAGCGTTAAAGTATTTGAACCATTAATTGTACCTGTTGTTCCAAATGTAACCGAACCGCTGGCTGCAAGGGCAGAATTTACAGTAAGTGTTCCCGCTCCATTGGCGGTTGTTCCAATTGTAATATTTGTGATGCTTGCGCTGGCAGCAACCGTTACTGTGAAACCTGCATCAATTACTACATTATCCCCCGCTGCTGGAGTACAACCGCAAGAAGCACCACCACTGCTGATTGATGACCAGGTACCAACAGTTGCCCAATTGCCGGAGGCTCTGGCAAAATATGTTGTAGCAAAACTATTGGCGCTTAACAATACTCCAAAACAAATTAATAATGCAGAATAAAAACGATTTTTCATTTTAGAAACAACTTGTAATTTTTTCATGAAATAATTTAGTTAGTAGGGGGACAGGTTTAATGGGCACAAGAGTACACTTATGCTGTTACCGAATTTTATCTTCCATGTTAAAAAATAGTTAAGTCGTAATATTCGCCTAACATTACAGAAACATCTTTTTAATAAAACGCAGGAAGCAATAAAAACATTGATTGTTTTTTTACCGGAATATAAACGGCTTCTTGCTACTTGCCAATAGTAAATTGAGCCCTGATAAAAGTAGCTTTATCATCGCGGGCTGCGGTATAATCGTTCAAGTCATAATCACGGCCCATGCTGGTAATGTCAATTGTTTTTGGGTGAACTTTAACAACTGTAAAACCATAATAAGGTCCGACCCAGTCCTTAGGGCCGGGAGCCCCGGCGTTACCGCAAACCACTTCGTATGTTTTGCCACGGTGAGGACATATAGTATCCCAAAAATGATAATGGGAGCAGAAATAAATATCGGCGTTATATTTTTCCATCACGGCCCAGGCACTATCTCTTGCAGCCTTAAAATCATCTAACCCTGCTTCACCGGAATGCGAAGTGGCCCATGCCGGTTTATGTGCAAACAGGAAAATATGCCTGGCCCCATTATCACGAGCTTGCTTTAAATCTTTTTCCAGCCAATGATAGGGCAGATGGCTTTCACGGGCAACCCCGTCTGAATTAAATATTACATAATGGTCGCCGCCAAAATCAAAAGAATAGGTGAGCTTGCTTTGGTCGCTCATTAAGCTGTCGGTTCCGGGGCGGAAGCCGGTATAATGAGGGCCGTTATCTCCTGCAATATAATCCTTCATTTCCCTTACAAAAGTCCGTTCATCGGAAACGGTGGCAATTTTTCCGGAACCAATTTTTTCAGCTGTTTCATGGTTTCCCGGAAATGCAATAAGTTTAACTGAAGTAGCAGCTAAAGGCGATTCTTTATAAAGTTTTATCCAGGCACGCAATTCATTCGCAAGTTTCACGGTGTCGCCATCACAGTAGCCTAATACCAGGTCGCCATTTATAATTAACATCCTTGGCAGTGGTTTCATTTCGGAAACTTCTTTGAAAAGCCGTTTCACCTGGTAAACATTTATGGTATTATATTCCGGATGTGCGGAATCTTCTTTAGGCGCAATACGGTCGTCGCCTGTAACCACAAAAGTATAATCGTCAACAACAGGGTTACGGGTACAACTTGAAAAAACGGATAATGCAATAATTCCTAAAGAGGGATAAAGTAAGAGGGAAGATAGTTTCATGTCGTATTTTTATTGTTCTCCGTTCACGTGCTGATTACCATTTCCATTTGTCTGATAGCAACCCGCATCTGTTCCGGGCATTGTTTCGGAAGGAGTAAATACAGCAGGAACATATTGATTGCCCATATATGTTACATATCTGAAAGACACCGATGCACAGGAGTTTAACATGTAACCGGCGGCAGGATTACCAATGCCAATGGCCTTGGAACCGGCAGAAAGATGGAAATCCCAATTATGAATTGCGTTATCGTTATTTATATCTAAAAATGTTGTCATGCCAGGAAAGTTAGTGGCATTTTCAGGTAGCGGGAAATTTACAAACATTGGGTTGTTGGCGCCGTCGAGAGCTTCGTCATCCGCAAGTTCCTGCCCGGTAGGTTGAGCAGCTCCGTTACCT
>DATHOL010000194.1:0-6583 GCA_035484895.1 Bacteroidia bacterium
TGGGGTTAGAGGAGAATACAGTACAATCATTGAAGATAGTATTGATTTAAAAGGAAATGGAACTGAACAAACTTTAACCTGGTTTGTAAAGCCACCAGAATCTTCAGAAAATGCAAGTATTGGGATTTCCATAGAAATGAATGGAGGTAGCTACAACCGCTCCTTTGAAGATATCAACTACGACCACATCCCCGAACAAATGCTTTTGCCGAAAAGCAAAGTAAAAGTAGTGAGAATGGATATTAAAACCCACCCTAAACTGGTAGGTTATATTAATGGTGCCGGTGATGAAATACCTGCGGCATTAAAGGAAATGGGTTATAAAGTGGAAATGATTTCACCTTCGCAAATTGCAACGGTTAATTTGAGTAAATATGATGCTATTATTGCCGGAGTTCGGGCTTATAATACTATTGACAGGCTTAAATATGATAATGGAAAGCTGATGGATTATGTTAAAAATGGAGGTAATTACATTGTGCAGTACAATAATAATTTCCGTTTGGTGACGGATAGTATTGGGCCATATTACTTGCATCCTGCCAATGTCAGGACAACGGAGGAAGATTGTAAAATAACCTTTCTAAATCCCGATAATCCTGCCTTAAATACACCTAATAAAATTACTCAAAAGGATTTTGATGGTTGGGTTCAGGAACGTGGCTTGTATTATCCCGATAAGTGGGACACTGCCCATTATGTTCCATTATTAGAAATGAATGATACAGGAGAACCTCCTGTAAAAGGTGCGTTATTGGTCGCTCCTTATGGCAAAGGCAACTTTGTTTATACCGGAATATCTTTCTTCAGGGAACTTCCCGCCGGCGTGCCCGGGGCTTATCGTTTAATGGCTAACCTAATTGAGCTTGAAAAGCATTAACACAACGGAACGCGGATGACGCAGATTTCTTATGATAAAACGGATTATATTAGAGACAGTGAAAATGTAATAGAACACAGATGACGCAGATTTACTATGATGAACGCAGATAATACAAACGAAATCTTAAACAATCATACCAATCCGCATCATCAGCGTTCCATCAATAACTGGAAACCCTACTACATAACCCTTGCAGTCTGGCTGGTTATTATGATTTGCATCTTTTGCTGGATTAGTATTCATTTTAGCTAAGCCTGTTTAATGCGCCCGCTCGATCTTATAGTATTATTAGGCACCCTCGGATTTATTGTCATATATGGCGCCATCAAAACCCGCAGCCAAAAAGATTTGGATGGGTATTTGCGCAGCAGCGGCGAGAAGAAATGGTGGGCAATCTGCCTCTCTATTATCGCTACGCAAGCCAGTGCTATTACGTTCATGTCAACTCCCGGACAGGCGTATGAGTCGGGTATGGGTTTCCTGCAAATCTATTTTGGCTTGCCTTTGGCCATGATTGTAATTTCAGCGGTATTTATTCCGGCATATTACAGGCTGAATGTCTATACAGCCTATGAATATTTAGAAGGCCGATTCAATCTTGCAACCCGCCAATTTATAGCCCTTCTATTCCTTATTTCACGGGGACTTGGAGGAGGGCTGACGCTATATGCACCTGCAATAATTCTTTCTACTATCCTTGGTTGGAATTTAAATTGGCTGTGTTTATTATTAGGCATAGCTGTTATACTCTATATTTATGTAGGCGGTGAAAAAGCAGTCAGCCAAACACAAATGTTGCAAATGCTCGTAATTCTTTCGGGTATGGCCATTGCGCTTGTTATGCTTATTAAATATCTTCCTTCAGGAGTATCGCTTAAAGATGCGACCTATCTGGCAGGAAAAATGGGAAAAATGAAAGTTGTTAGCACAGGCTTCTCATTTAGCGAACGATATAATATATGGACAGGATTACTGGGTGGATTTTTCCTGTCACTCTCCTACTTTGGAACAGACCAATCGCAGGTTTCACGCTACCTGGGTGGTGCATCTGTTAATGAAAGCAAGATGGGTTTATTCTTTAACGGCATTGTAAAAATACCCATGCAGTTTTTTATACTTTTCATCGGGGTAATGACCTATGTGTTTTTTATGTTTCACTCCTCCCCTGTTTTCTTTAATAATAAAGTGCTGGAGAAGGCAGCCCTTTCTACTGAAGTAAAGCAGCAATTGGCAGATAAGGAAAAACAGCATAATCTAATAGAAGTTCAGAGGAACAAAGTCGCTATTGAAGTAATTCACGCAAGAAATACTTCATTGGAATCAAGTTACCTGGATACGTTGCGGAATTTAGAACAAAAAGATACTGCCTTAAGGGCCGATGTAAAGCGGATTATTCATAAAAATGCTCCGGATGTTGAAACCCGCGATACCGATTATGTATTTCTTACATTTGTTTTAAACCACATGCCGGTAGGATTAATAGGGCTTCTGCTTGCAGTAATGTTTTGTGCAGCCATGTCATCTACAGCGGGGCAAATAAGCTCGTTGGCATCAACAACAGTAGTAGATTATTATAAGCGATCCATCAATAAAAACGGGACAGAAAAACATTATGTAAATGCCAGTAAGGTATCCACACTTATATGGGGAGGCATAACGATTTTGTTTGCTATTTCTGCATCGCAATTCGACAATCTCATACAGGCTGTAAACGAGTTGGGCTCTATATTTTACGGAACCATTTTAGGGGTTTTTGTAGTTGCTTTCTTCTTCAAATCTATTAAAGGAAGGGCTATATTTCCTGCGGCAATAGTATCGGAAATTATAATTGTAATACTATCATTGAAACCTACATTTGTTCCGTTCACTTATATAAACAAAATGTCCTTCCTCTGGTATAACCCTATCGGAGTTATTCTGGTTGTTGGGTTTTCATACTTCTTTACAGCAATATTGAAGGATAAAGAGGTAAGTGGGAAAGTATAATTCATAAACCTTTATTCATTCCACAATTCATACCTTTGTCCCTTACTTAATTAAATAAACATGACAACTTCCGGTAAAACCGTTACTATTAATATTATTCTTTTTGCAGTAGCTATTACTGCCTTTGGTATTGGCTTTATGCGATACAACAGTAAGATACCCCTACGTATCCTGCCATACATAGGTGTTAGCTCGATTGATTCTGTTAAGGCAGATGGAAAATATAGAGTTGATACCGTTTACCATAAAGTACTCGATTTTAAACTTACCGATCAGTTTGGGCAATCGGTTACCCTCGATACTTTTAAAAACAAAGTTTTTGTGGCTAACTTCTTTTTTGCGCAATGTCCCGGAATTTGCAAACGCATGAATAGTCTTTTG
This sequence comes from Bacteroidia bacterium, assembly GCA_035484895.1. Taxonomy (GTDB): domain Bacteria; phylum Bacteroidota; class Bacteroidia; order JABEUT01; family JABEUT01; genus JABEUT01. Next base: position 3,251 of record DATHOL010000194.1, read on the forward strand.
GAAAGCGCCGCACTTAAATTTAAAGGTAATAAATATGTAAAATTTGTTTCGTATACAGTTGACCCTATGCACGATTCCGTGCCTGTTTTGCTGGACTACGCCAAAATGCACGATGCAGTTCCTTATCAATGGTACTTTTTAACGGGAGATAAAACTGAAATATATAACCTCGCCCGTAAATCCTATTACGCAGCAGTTGACGATAGCGCCGGGAATAACTTTGTACATACACAAAACATGGCATTAGTAGATATGAAAGGGCATATCAGAGGTATTTACAGCGGCACTGATACTGCAGACGTAAATAAAATGGTTGTGGATATTAACCTCCTTCTACAGGAAGAAACGGCTAAAGAATAATACTTTCCGCATGAATTTTCAAGCGGAATTACAAGCATTATTATCCATTCAAGGGCTTACTAGCCTTTTTATATTATCGCTACTGGAACTTGTTTTAGGAGTTGATAATATTATTTTCATCTCACTTCTAACCTCTAAAATTTCGGAAGAGAAAAGATTTAAAGCAAGAACCATAGCGCTTTCCCTGGCATTTATTATGCGTATTGTTATGCTTTTTTGTTTGGTATGGTTATCCCGCATTACGACTACACTCTTCACGGTTTCAGAGTTTGAAGTAAGTATTAAAGATATTTTGTTTTTAATAGGTGGCGCTTATTTAACTTTCAATACAATTAAGGAAATAGTTGCACACCTGAACCATAAAGGAGAAGAAACCATTACTAAGGGAAGCGGATACAAATCTGTTATTCTGCAAATTGTTTTAGTTGATATGCTTTTCTCATTCGATTCTATTTTTACCGCTATAGGAATCAATCCGAATTTTATAATTATGGGCCTAGCTGTGGGTATTGGAATGATTTGCATGATTTATGTATCGGGCCAAACGAGCAAGTTTATTGAAAAGTACCCGGATGTAAAAACTGTGGCGTTGAGTTTTATTATCCTGGTCGGCTTAATGCTTATGGCGCAAGCATTTCATATTGATATTCCAAAGATATATTTGTATGGTGCTTTGGTGGCAGGGCTGGTTATTGCCGGAGTTAAAATTGCTTTGCAGACGCCTAAAAAAAAATCATAAGGCTACAATAGTTATATAATTTATTGCCAGTCCGGCTCGGACAAAAACAACCCCGACCTGGCGGGTCGGGGTTTCAACACATGACAACAAGTGTTAGCTTGTTATCCCAAATAGGCTTTTAATAATTTACTGCGTGAAGTATGGCGGAGCCTGCGGATGGCTTTTTCTTTTATTTGACGAACCCTTTCGCGGGTAAGTGCAAACTTGGCGCCAATTTCCTCTAAAGTTAATGGGTGAGGAACATCCAACCCAAAAAACAATTTTACTACTTCTTTTTCTCTTTCATTCAAAGTGGAAAGCGAACGCTCAATTTCCCTTTTAAGTGATTCCTTAATAAGCATGCTATCTGCACGTGGTGAATCGTGATTCACTAACACATCCAACAAACTGTTATTATCATCTCCATTGGCAAATGGTGCATCCACAGAAACGTGTTTGCCTGAGAGCTGCATGGTATCTTTTACTTTATCCATTGGCAACTCCAGTATTTCGGAAAGTTCCTCGGGAAGAGGTTCTCTTTCGAACTGTTGCTCCAAACGGGAAAAAGTTTTGTTCAATTTATTAAGCGAGCCAACCTGGTTTAAAGGTAGGCGCACAATACGTGATTGTTCAGCCAACGCCTGCAATATAGATTGGCGAATCCACCAAACGGCATATGAGATAAATTTAAATCCACGTGTATGGTCAAAACGCTTGGCTGCTTTAATAAGTCCTAAATTACCTTCATTAATCAAATCTGGAAGGCTTAAACCCTGATTCTGATATTGCTTGGCAACCGATACCACAAAACGAAGATTGGCCCTCGTCAACTTTTCCAACGCTCTTTCCGATTCTTTATCTCCTTTTTGAATTTCCTTGGCTAGTTTTACTTCTTCCTCAGCGGTGATAAGCTCTTCGCGGCCAATTTCCTGCAAATACTTGTCTAGCGAAGCACTCTCCCGGTTAGTTATCGATTTGGTAATTTTTAACTGTCTCATCTATAATGTGTAAAGGTTGAATTTACGAGGGGATACTTGATGTTTTGCAAAGATATAAAAAAAATATCCGTTTTCCATCTGCAAAAAATAAAAATTCCTGTAATTATTTGTATTACAGGAATTTACTTTGCAAAACCTTAAAACATATTCAGCTAAATCCGGCCACTATATTTTCACCTTACACATCATATTACACATAGCAGCCGGACAAAGCTAAATAAGCTAATTTTATTTACATACCAAACGCATAATAAGCGCGCATACCATTCGGGTAAACACCTTCCACTAAAACACCTCCTGTTTTTTCCTCCAAAATATTCTTTACCTCTTCTGGCGAATTTATTTTTTGATGGTCAATGGTCGTTATTATAAACCCTTTTCTTACCCCTATATCTTTGAGGGTTCCTTCATCTAACTGCGCTACTTTGGCTCCGCCCTTTAAATTCAATCTTTGCTTTTCATCATCTGATAATGGTGCAAATGAAGCTCCAAGTTGTGAAATAGCTACCGCCGATGATTTTTCAGGCATTACAACAGAAGTAGTTCCGTCTAAATTTCGCAAGGTTACCGGGATATTCATTGTTTGTCCGTTACGGATTATGCTAACATTTACTACATCACCCGGTCTATGGCGGCCTACCAATGCTTCCAAATCAGATGCATCACCCACATCCTGGTCGCCAATTTTTAAGATTATATCGCCATGTTTAATACCGGATAGCTTTGCTGCGCCCTGCGGAAGAACTGAATCCACATATACACCATTCAAACTATTAATGCCGGCTGTTTTAGCAATTTCTTCACTCACATCGCTTATCCTGACTCCTATAAAAGCACGTTGCACATTGCCATATTGAAGCATATCAGCAACCACTTTTCGAACGAGGTTTACCGGAATTGCAAATGAATAACCGGTATAAGAGCCGGTGGTAGAAGCAATAGCAGAGTTTATACCCACTAGTTGGCCATTTGTATTTACTAAAGCACCTCCACTATTACCGGGGTTAACGGCAGCATCTGTCTGTATGTAAGATTCTATAGGATAAACCCGGTGGGAGGCCATTTCTCTTGGAAGCAGATCAATGTTCCTTCCTTTGGCACTTATAATACCAGCGGTTACGGTAGATGTAAGATTATAGGGGTTACCGACTGCCAAAACCCATTGCCCAACCTGCAATTCATCGGAATTACCATACTCAATATAGGGAAGATTGGTAGCATCAATTTTCAAAAGAGCTAAATCGGTTTCAGGGTCCT
>DATHOL010000195.1:0-5996 GCA_035484895.1 Bacteroidia bacterium
ACATGCTTTCCATGGTAAACAAGAATGGGTTAGCATTCAGGATATGCAAAAAGCAGCTGAAGTAGTGGTGAATATTTGCAGGGTTTGGGAGGAAAAGAGTTAACTACATAAACCCCAACTCCAACTGAGCCACTTCGCTCATCATTTCTTTTTCCCAGGGCGGGTCGAAGGTGAGTTCTATTTTGGCACTGGTAACGCCTTCTAAGTCCTTTATCTTTTGTTCTACTTCCACAGGCAATGATTCCGCTACAGGACAAGATGGAGATGTGAGTGTCATGGTAACCACAACATCGTTTGTTTCGTTTACGTTCACTTCATAAATTAGTCCCAGTTCCCAAATGTCCACAGGTATTTCAGGGTCATAGCAGGTTTTAAGCATGTCCACTACTTTGGTGCTTAACTCTGTATTCACGCTATTTATAATCGCTGCCATTTTTACTAATTGCTAATTATTAATTACTAATTGCGCGAAGCGCCAGCGCGTCAAATTTAATTTGTTTTATCATAGCGGTAAGTCCATTGGAGCGGGTAGGGGATAAATGCTCATGCAAACCTATCTTATCAATGAAACTAATATCAGCATTAATAATTTCTTCGGGTGTGTGGTCTGAGAAAACCCGGATTACCAATCCTACCAGACCTTTTGTAATAATAGCATTGCTGTCTGCTGAATAAATTATTTTACCATCTTTCAATTCAGAATGCAGCCATACTTTACTCTGGCAACCTTTTATTTCATGCGCTTCATTTTTATACTTCTCATCAATCTTAGGCACAGAATTTCCTATCTCTATGATGTGCTCGTATTTCTCCATCCAGTCACCGAAGATTTCAAACTCTTCTACAATTTCATTTTCTGTTTCCTCGATGCTCATACACTATTTTAACATGCTAATTGCCTTGTTAAGGGCTTTCAAAAAAATATCAATCTCATCAAAGGTATTATAAAACGCAAAGGAAGCGCGAACAGTTCCGGGTATTTTAAAACAGTCTATAAGTGGTTGTGTGCAATGGTGCCCGGTACGGACCGCTACTCCCTGCTTATCGAGCAGTATTCCAATATCGGAAGGATGAATACCTTCCACAATAAATGATATTACAGCCGTTTTGTGAGGAGCAGTTCCAATAATTTTTACGCCTTCTATTTTCTCTAATTTTTCAGTTGCATATAAAAGCAAATCGTGCTCATATTTTGCAATTTTATCTAGTCCAATTTTATTTACATAATCAATTGCCTTTGCCAAAACAATAGACGCTTCAATATTGGGTGTTCCTGCTTCAAATCGTAGTGGAGGCTCATTATAAGTAGTCTTAGTCAGGGTTACTTCCTTTATCATTTCTCCACCTCCTTGATATGGTGGCATTTGGTTCAACCATTTGCTTTTTCCGTATAGTACTCCTATTCCAGTTGGCCCGAAAAGTTTATGTCCGGAGAAGCAATAAAAATCCACATCCAGTTTTTTTACGTCTACTTTCATGTGAGGAACAGCTTGCGCCCCATCCAGTAATACGGAAATATTTTTTGCATGCGCCAATTCAATAATTTCTTCCACCGGATTTATAGTTCCTAATGTATTTGACACGTGAGTCACAGCTACCAGCTTCGTTTTTGAAGAAAGTAGTTTTTTGAACTCATCCATTTTCAATTCCCCTTCCTGAGTAATTGGAATAACTTTCAACACAGCATTTTTACGCTCACATAACATTTGCCATGGCACTATGTTAGAATGATGTTCCATATGCGATATGATAATTTCATCGCCGTTTTTTACAAATGCTTCTCCGAAAGAAAATGCTACAAGGTTGATGGCTTCTGTAGTTCCGCGGGTAAAAATAATTTCTTCGTGAGATGCATTCAGGTGCGTCGCAATAGTTTTCCTCGATGCTTCAAATTCGTTCGTCGCTTTATTGCTCAGGTAGTGAATTCCCCTATGTACATTGCTGTTTGTCTCTTTATAATATTCCTGAATTGCATCGAGAACAATCAATGGTTTTTGCGAAGTAGCCGCATTATCAAAGTAAACAAGAGGTTGCCCATGCACCTTAGTGTGTAGTATAGGAAAATCCTTTCGGATAGTTTCTACATCCAGTTTACTTTCAGGTTCCTTTGTTAATGTTTTTGATTTCGCGGTAATATCCATAGTGAAAAATTATTGGATATTCTCTTCAATTTTCTGTTCTATCAGTGTTCTGAAAGCTTCATTCTTGATAGTATTGCTGACTTCTTTTGCGAATGCCTGCAACAAAATATTCTTTGCCAGTTTTTCATTCAATCCCCTGGAACGCATGTAGAATAAAGCTTCTTCATTCAGTTTGCCGGTAGTGGTTCCATGTGTGCAACGCACATCATCGGCATAAATCTCCAATTGGGGTTTGGTGTTAATGGTAGATTTATCTCCCATTAAAATATTTTTGTTGGACTGATAAGCGTTTGTCTTTTGTGCATCACGATATACCAATATTTTACCATTGAATACACCTGTTGCATTATCAGCAATTACTCCTTTATACAACTCATTACTCATGCAATTAGGTGCGCGGTGTTCCACCATAGTATGGTTATCGGTATGGCAATTTTCTTTCACAACGAATAATCCATTCAGGTGAACTTCTGCATTTTCTCCATTAATAAAAACTGTAGGATCATTGCGAACCATGCCGCCATTAAGGGAGATGGTCACACTATTCATGCGGCTGCCGGTATTTACCGCGAAATGCCTAACATCATTGCGTTGTGATAAAATATCTTCTTCCTGCAAAATATAATTCTCTAACGAAGCATTATCTTCAATAATGAATTCAGTTGCAGAATTTGTAAATGTTTTTCCTGCTTGATTGATGGAGTGATAGGATTCTATAAGTGTTAATTCTGAATTCTTATGCAGATAAACAAGATGCCTCGGATTGTAAAAACTCTTTGCATCACCTGTGCAAATGTTTGCAATATGTACCGGTATCGGGCATGAGAAATTTTCTGGTATACTGATAAAAATACCATCGCCTGCAAGGGCTGTGTTCAGCATTGCAAGTGGGTTGGTTGTTTTCTCCAAGCCTGTGTTAAAGTGTTTTATCGCAACTGCATTTCCTTCTTCCAAAGCCTTGAATAAACTTTTTATAGTTATTCCTTCAGGTAGATTTTTTAAGCGCGAATATTCCGGAACATATTTTCCATTTATAAGTACGATAGAAATAAAATCATCGTTTAGCAGGGGTTGAAAATCTTCAACCCGTAATTTCAAAGAAGGTTCAAAATTTTGAACCCCTACCAATATTTCACCATTCTTAGCAACATAATCCTCTTGCAAGTAAGAACGGATATTGGTGTATTTAAAATCTTCTGTTTTTTTAGTTGGGAGACCAACAGCAGAAAAATTCTCTTCTGCTTTTTGTTGTGTGTTTTTCGCAACAGAGCCTGTATTGCTTAATCGTATACCTATGTCGTTTATCCACTTATTGAGAATAATTTTATTCCTTATAATTTCGGCTTCTCCGAGCGCGCCACGGCTGATATTTGTCTTTGCAGTTGCTAGTTCCATTTTGTATTATACTGCTAGTTCCGAAAATTCTTTTTTAATCCAGTCGTACCCTTTGCCTTCCAGTTCTAAAGCTAATTCTCGTGTGCCAGATTTTACAATTCTGCCTTGGTATAATACATGCACAAAATCAGGTATTATATACTCCAACAAGCGTTGGTAGTGCGTAATTACTACAAATGCATTTTCTTTTGAACGCAATGTATTCACACCCGTTGCAACAATACGTAACGCATCAATATCAAGACCTGAATCAGTTTCATCTAAGATGGCAAGAGTGGGCTCTAACATAGCCATCTGGAAAATTTCATTGCGTTTCTTTTCTCCTCCCGAAAAGCCTTCGTTTACCGAACGGCCTGTCAGGTTGGCTTCTATCTCTACCAATTTTTGTTTTTCTTTCAGCATCTTCAGGAAATCTTTTGCTTCCATAGCGGGAAGCCCTCTGTATTGGCGGATTTCGCTGATAGCTGTTTTTAAAAAGTTAATGGTGCTAACTCCTGGAATCTCCACCGGGTATTGGAAAGCAAGAAACATACCTTCCTTCGCTCTTTCGTCAGCCGAAAGCTCCAGCATATCTTTTCCATTGAAGGTAATAGAACCGCTATCAACAGTATAATCTTCCTTACCTGCAATTACGGAAGCTAATGTGCTTTTACCTGAACCATTTGGCCCCATGATCGCATGCACCTCTCCCTTATTGATGGTAAGGTTAAGTCCTTTTAATATTTGTTTCCCTTCTACAGAGACTTTCAGATCTTTTATTTCGAGCATCGTCTTTAATTCCTAATTTTTAATTTCTAATTCCTAATTAACCCACACTACCTTCCAAGCTTACTGCAAGCAACTTTTGAGCCTCAACGGCAAACTCCATAGGAAGTTTATTTAATACCTCGCGGCAGTAACCATTTACAATTAATCCGATTGCTTTTTCGGTATCAATTCCGCGTTGGTTGCAATAAAATATTTGGTCCTCCCCGATTTTTGAAGTGGTAGCTTCATGTTCTACCTGTGCTGATTTATCATTAATTTCTATGTAAGGGAAAGTATGCGCGCCACAATTATTACCCATCAGCAATGAATCGCATTGAGAGAAATTACGGGCATTTTTTGCACCCCTGTTTACTTTCACTAATCCACGGTAGCTATTATTACTCTTTCCCGCTGCAATTCCTTTTGAAACAATCGTACTCTTGGTGTTTTTACCAAGGTGAGTCATCTTTGTTCCTGTATCAGCTTGCTGCATGTGATTGGTAACAGCAATAGAATAAAACTCTCCAACTGAATTATCTCCTTTCAAAATGACAGATGGATATTTCCATGTAATAGCTGAGCCGGTTTCTACCTGTGTCCAGGAAATTTTGGCATTATTTCCTAAGCAAATTCCGCGTTTAGTAACGAAATTATAAATACCACCTTTACCGTCCTTGTCACCGGGATACCAATTTTGAACGGTTGAATATTTTACTTCTGCATCGGCATGAGATATAATTTCTACCACCGCTGCATGCAATTGGTTTTCATCACGCATGGGAGCGGTGCAACCTTCCAGATAACTAACATAAGCACCTTCATCAGCAATGATTAAAGTTCTTTCAAATTGACCGGTGCCTGCAGAATTAATGCGGAAATAAGTAGATAGTTCCATTGGGCATCTTACACCTTTTGGGATGTAACAAAATGAACCGTCACTGAAAACTGCAGCATTAAGCGCTGCAAAATAGTTATCGGTATAAGGCACAACTGAGCCCATGTATTTCTTTATCAAATCAGGATGTTCTTTCACAGCTTCGCTGAAAGAACAAAATATAATACCAAGTTTAGAAAGACTTTCTTTGAACGTGGTTTTAACAGAGACACTATCAATTACAGCATCTACGGCTACGCCGGATAATCTCTTTTGTTCCAATAAAGAAATCCCCAATTTTTCAAACGTGCGAAGCAATTCGGGGTCCACTTCATCCAGACTTTTTATTTCTTTAGGTTTTTTTGGCGCAGAGTAATAACTAATCTTTTGGTAATCTATTTCCGGATAATGCAGATGCGCCCAATGGGGCTCCTTCATTTCCTTCCAATACTTAAAGGCTTTTAACCTGTATTCAAGCATAAATTCCGGTTCGCCTTTCTTGGTCGAAATAAAGCGCACGGTATCTTCATTCAGGCCAGGTGGCAAAATGTCTGAATCAATATCGCTGGTAAAGCCATATTTATACTCACTTGCTGTGAGTTCTTCTAATATCTGGTTTGAACCGCTCATTGTTTAATTATAAGTTATGAATTATGAGTTATGAATGAGAGTAATATGGTAATAACTCATAACTTATAATTTATAACTGTGTTATACTGCGAAACTATCTCCGCAGCTACAGGTACGGCTGGCATTCGGGTTATTAAAACTGAATCCTTTTCCGTTAAGTCCACCGCTAAAGTCTAGTTCTGTACCAACAAGGTATAGGAAACTTTTAC
>DATHOL010000196.1:0-2267 GCA_035484895.1 Bacteroidia bacterium
ATCTTCACCATAAATCTGGTCTTCACCATTTAGTTAAAGCTGAAGGTTCTGATTCTACGGTTTACACTTACTTAAATCAAATTCAATCCCAACCCTTTCAAAAACTCATTGTGCTTGTCTGTGTTTGTTTTAATTCTTTTGTTTATTGATACCAGTTTCGTGTTCACTTCTTTTAAGTTAATTTTTAATTCATCTTGCGATGTACTTACATACCGAGAAATATTCAGGTTGTAGCCATTCTTTCTGATTTCGTACATTGAGACTTTGCGTGAATACCTCTCAATGTCTCTGCGATATTGATATGCATCTACAATTCTGTTGATATGCTTTTCATCTAATGTATTTTGTCGCTTCTCTTTTTCAAAATGTTCGCTTGCATTAATGAACAATACATCTTCCTTCTTTTTGCATTTCTTCAAAACCAAAATACATACGGGAATACCTGTCGAATAAAACAGGTTAGACGGTAAAGCAATAATAGTATCAATTGAGTTTTCAGTTAGTAATTTGGTACGTATTTTTTCTTCTGCACCACTACGAAATAAAACTCCGTGTGGCAATATGATTGCCATTGTTCCATTCTGTTTTAAGAAGTGAAAACCGTGTAACAAAAAAGCAAAGTCGGCTGCTGACTTAGGAGCTAAACCATAACTTTTAAAACGGAAATCTTCTGCAAGTGTGTCGCTAGGCTCCCAACGTAAGCTAAAAGGTGGGTTGGCTACAATTGCATCAAACTCTTCTTTTTTACTTGGGTTCATTTCATTCAATAAATTCCATTGATTTAGTAAAGTATCTCCGTGGAAAATGTCAAACTCGGTGTCTTTCATACCGTGCAAAAGCATATTCATTCGGGCAAGGTTATATGTAGTAATATTCTTTTCCTGACCATAGATTTTGCCTATAGTTCCACCATTTTCTTTTAATTGCGTTCTTACATTCAAGAGCAATGAGCCCGAACCACAAGCGAAATCAAGTACTTTATCAAGTTTTGGTTTTGGACCTGTTGTCGGGTCGTGGGAATCCAAAATAACTATTCGTGAAAGAATGGTTGAAATTTGTTGCGGTGTATAAAATTCACCTGCTTTTTTGCCTGAACCAGCCGCAAATTGACCAATCAAATATTCATAAGCATCTCCAAGCGTATCAGTGTCAGTAGAAAAGTCTGCTATTCCCTCCGCTATCTTTGTAATTATCTTACAGAGTTTATCATTCCTTTCTTTTTGAGTTTTACCTAATTTTTCTGAATTAAGATTGATTTCTGAAAACAAACCTTTAAATGTACTCTCGAATGATTCGTTTTCAATGTATCTGAAACCTTTGTCAAGTGTAGTAAGAAGCTTTTCACTTTGTGTTCGAGCCAATTCGGTTATATTACTCCATAGATATTTTGGCTCGATAACATAATGCACTTTTCTACGCATTTGCTTTTCAAAATCCACTATATCTTCTTTGTTCTTTTTATACCATATTTCCAATGGTGGAGGAACTACAAAGTCGGCCTTTACTTCTTTAGAAGTACTTAGCGGATAATCTTTGCCTAATTCCTTTTTTGCGGCTTCTTCATAGTTGTGCGATAGATACCGTAAAAAAAGAAATGAAAGCATATAATCACGGAAATCATCCGCATTCATTGCTCCTCGCAGTTCGTCTGCTATATCCCAAAGTGTCTTGCCTAGTTTTTTTTGTTCTTTACTTGCCATTATGTCGATTAATAGATAAAACGATACTTGTCTTGAATTTTTTGAAATACATCTCTAAACACTGCTTCGTCAGCTTCTGCCATTTTATTAAATTGCAAACGATAAACATTTTTATGCGATAGAGAATTTACAATTTCCATTACTTCATCCACCTTTTCAATTCCGATTTGCTCCAAAGTATATTTGATTCTTCCCACGCCAAGGAACGAAGATATATTTTCAAGTAATTGCCTTACCAATACGAAGTGATAAGCAAACAACTCGGTTTTTGTTGCTGTATCAATCGTTTGCATCAGGTGTAGATGAAAAAGAAATACTTCGTTATTTAAACTGTTTAAAGTTAAATTTCCCTCTTGTGAATTGAGAATAAACGGTTTTGTTAATTTGTTGTAACGGCCACTTTTTTCACCCTTTTTCAGTTTGTCAAATAGGATAGAAAACAAACCAATGTGATGGGTTGTAATTACTATTCTCTTTTTGAGATAGTGTTCTTCAATGAGTTCAAATATTGATTCGGCTGTGATAAAAATATTGTGTTCATCTAAACTTGAAACAGGGTCATCAATA
>DATHOL010000197.1:0-3107 GCA_035484895.1 Bacteroidia bacterium
GGTTTTTGTGCTTACCCCTATTAAAAATGGCGGGGCAAACGTGCGTGAAAACCCAAGAGTGGATGTTGACCAGATGTATGACAACATCATGCATAAATTCCGTTGGGGAAATATGGGTTCAGGTATATACCTGGATGAAAATATCCGCCGTATGGCTACCGAACTGCGTTACCAGGTAAACACGCTGGCCGACGCCTTATTAAGTGAACATAAAAAAGACTCTGCCATAAAGGTGCTTAACATTTGCATGGACTCCATTTCTGCTGAAAGCTGCCCCTATGATGGCTCTGTGGTAATGCTCGACAGGTGCTACTACCAGGCAGGCGATACGGCAAAAGCAAATACCATTGCACACAAGCTTTTTGATGTATATGAAAAAGACCTCCTTTATTACAATACCCTAAGCGCCGGGCCTGCCAGCTATTATAGCCAGGAGACTGAACAATCGGAAATGATACTGGAGCAGTTGAATTACTATGTAAACGAATATAAGCAGACTCCCTTAATAAAAGACTTTCAAACCCGGTTGGAAAGCCTGAATAAACTTGGCCTGTTAAAAGCCTCGCAGCAAAGACAGTAATTAATCATCTTTTTCTCTTCTAAAAAGCCGGATTTTATCCGGCTTTTTTAATTTTTATCACTAAATATTAACATTAAAAACAATCTGCTTTGTTAACATTGTATTGCATATCATTCATAATGAGCCAAATACACATTAAAACCGCATTAAGAATTATTAACATTCATTTTAACATAAAAAAACACTTATTGTTTGGTGTATTAGAAAATATTTATACATTTGCCCTTGATTCGATTTTAACATTTATTAACCAAAACACTATCCTCCATGAGAAAAATGCTACGCCTAACGGCAACAGTTGCAGTCCTGCTATGGTGCGGGTTTGCAAGCGCACAATCGCGCGTAATTCAGGGAACAGTAAAAGATGAGAGCGGCAGGTCCGTTCCGTTTATGGCTGTTCAAGTCAAAGGAACCACAATTGGTACTTACACAGACACGGCAGGTAAATTTGCTTTAGCTGTAGATTCTTCTGCGAAAACGCTTATCCTTAACTACCCCGGCATGACGAGCCAGGAGGTAGCCATTAGCGACAACATGAAAATCACCATGAAAAATGATGCCCTTGGATTATCAGAAGTTGTTGTTACAGCGCTTGGCATTCCGGTAGAAAAGAAATCATTGGGAACTGCCACGCAAGTAGTGGGTAGTGAACAATTGAATAATTCCGGTACCAGTAACGTAATGGATGAATTAAGCGGTAAAGTCGCGGGACTTACCGTTATTAATTCAGCCGGCGATCCGGGTGCAGGTACCTTCATTAACCTTCGAGGTGTTACTTCCTTAACCGGAAATAACCAACCGCTTATGGTCGTTGATGGTATTCCAATAGACAACTCCATTAATACGTATGACCCTACCAATGCCGGATTTCAGGCATCAGGAGCCAACGGGAACCTTACCGGTGGGGTTCAGCCAACCAATCGTGGCCTGGATATCAACCCAAGCGATATTGAATCAATCACCGTATTGAAAGGCCCTGCGGCAACAGCATTGTATGGACTGCAAGCTGCCAGCGGCGCTCTTATTATTACTACTAAAAAGGGTGGAAAAACCCATGCAGGACTTGGAATAGAATTTAACAGCTCTGAAACCTGGAGCACGTACAACAAGCTGCCAAACTTACAAACTGTTCGCGGTCAAGGCGATGCCGACCAATATTTTGGCCCAACAGCAGGTACTTCCAGTAAGAAATTCTCATGGGGTCCTCCTATCGACAGTTTATACTGGACAGGGAACACCACTTCGAATGCAGCTAACTCATATGCAGGTTCGTATGATCCGCACGGACCGATTGTTGAAATTGGACAACCTGGCTGGAACTCAAGTTTACAAAAAGTAACCCGTTATGATCCTTACACCTTCTTCCAAACGGGTGTGGCAGCGGATAATAATATCTCCTTCTCGGGAGGTTCAGATAATACCAGTTTCCGTATGTCTATCGGTAACCTTTCTCAAACCGGTATTATTCCATTATCTAAATACAATAAAAACACCGTAAACCTGAATGGTTCTACCGCGTTAAGCAAAAGGCTTAAATTAACCGGCGGAATTAATTATACCAATTCAGTAGCACATAAAGTTCAGCAAGGTTCTAACGTTTCAGGTGTTATGCTGGGTTTATTGCGTACACCATCAACCTTCGATAACTCAAACGGGTATGGAAATTCAAACCCAACCAATACCGCTATTTTCGAACTTCCTGATCCAAACACAGACGAAAGAGACTATCGCGGCGGCGGCGGTTACGATAACCCATACTGGACCGTTAACCAAAACCCATTTGTTTCAACAGTGAACAGAACCTATGGTTATGCCAAGGCGGACTACAACTTAATCAACAAAACCAAAACTACTGTTGATTTATCATGGACCGTAGGTGGTGATATGTCATTACAAGATGATAAAAACGTGTATGATATAGGTTCTAATGCTTTAGGAGGAGCAGGAGGGATTTATATGGCTGATTACTTTAATACACAATTAAACACCGATGAAATTGCAACTATTAAGCATACTTTCAGCGATGATTTTAAAGCTACTGTAATATTAGGTCAGAACTATTTTACTTTAAATAATGCTATTCGCTATGCTAATGGCGCTAACTTTGTAATTCCTCACTTCCTTGACATGTCAAATGCACAATCCTTCCAGGCTTCCGAAGGGGAGGGAGGAAAGCGTACATCTGCCTGGTATGGTGAAGCTATTTTGGATTGGAAAAGCCAACTTTTCCTAACCATTACAGCCCGCGATGAAACCTCATCCACCCTTCCTGTTGATAATGATGTATTCTTCTATCCGTCTGTAAGTGGAGCATGGGTGTTTACTGAAACTTTTAAAATGTCGACCAATAAGATATTACCTTATGGAAAATTAAGGATTTCTTATGCTGATGTTGGTAAAGATGCTCCATCTCAAGCTTTACAAACCTATTACCACAGCGCCAGTATTTTAGATGGCTTTACAAGTGGTGTCAGCTTCCCGTTCAACTCCATTACCGGGTTTGAACTCAGTAATGATATAACGGTTG
>DATHOL010000198.1:0-2635 GCA_035484895.1 Bacteroidia bacterium
TAGTCTCATGATTGTTCGATATTGCCCAATAAAATGCAATATGTAATAAGGTAATATAAGCCAACCGTAAAAAATCAGCATCCAGCCGAAACAACAAACCCTCAAGACACAACAAATAATTGTAAACGCAACTATTAATGAAATGCTCCGTTTAGAAAATGCCATTTTTCAACTTGACTTATTAGGATTAATTTTTACCTCCCCCTATACTTCACCTCTGTATCATGTATTTCAATCAGTGGTTCTAAAAAGGCTTTAAGGTCATAAACGCTAAGCTGGCTTGCAGCATCGCATAAAGCTTTGGAAGGTTCGGGGTGGGTTTCAATAAAAACGCCATCTACTCCAGATGCCACGCCGGCGCGGCTTATTACAGGCAAGAATTCACGCGCTCCGCCTTTAGCATCTGCACTCGGTATACCGTATTTGCGTATGGAGTGGGTAATATCAAACACTACCGGGTAGCCTAATTGGTTTAAATGGTAAAGGCTGCGTGGGTCTACTACCAAATCATTATAGCCAAAAGTATATCCTCTTTCGGTAAGAATAATATTGTCGTTTCCGCTATCAGTACACTTTTTAACAGGGTGTTTCATATTTTCAGGTGCGAGAAACTGTCCGTGTTTAATATTAATAACACGTCCTGTTTTTGCAGCTGCCACCATCAAACTGCTCTGCATACATAAATATGCAGGTATTTGCAACACATCACATACTTCCGCCGCAGGCGCTGCCTGGTCAGGGTAATGTATATCGGTCAATATTGGAAAACCAAATTCCTTTTTAATTTTTGCCAGCATTTCCAAGCCTTTTTTCAAACCCGGTCCGTCGTAATACTTTAAATCGCTGCGGTTATCTTTTAAGAAAGATGATTTATAAATGATAGGTATTTTCAACTCTTCGCCAACCTCTTTCAACTTTTCCGCGGTGCGGAACATGATAGATTCTTCTTCAATAACACATGGGCCTGATATAAGAAACATAGTATCTGCGCCACATTCAATATTTCCGACTTTTATCTTTTTTGTACTCATAGTTTTGTTTTACGCTAATTTTAATAGCGTTGCAAATTTAGGAATAATGTGGCTACTCATTGGAGTATCGTCATTGCGAGGCTTTGCGAAGCAATCTCACCCAAACATCATCCATACTAATTAAGATTGCTTCGCAAAGCCTCGCAATGGCGTTTGGGCTGAGTAATTAAGATAATTTAACATCAAGGATTCCACGTGTAACATTAGTATTATATTTATCTTGGCAAAGGTATTTTACCATTAAAATCGTCAATAAGCCTATACAATCAATCAGTTGGAAGTAGATATTCAGGAATTAAAGGCCGGAAATGAACAAGCGTTTCGCCAACTTATTGACGTATACAGTAAAGGCATTTTCAACCTTTGCCTGGGCATGATTCCCAATAGGGAAGATGCTGAGGAGCTTACGCAAGATGTATTTATTGAAGCCTTTAAGCATATCAGCACCTTTCGCGAGGGTTCGCATATAAAAACATGGCTGTTTCGCATTGCCATGAACAAATGCTACGACCATATTAAATACTCGAAGCGGAAAAAAAGGCATGGCATTATGCAATCATTATTTGATAAGGATGATAATCCGATTGAATTGCCATCAAACTTTCAGCATCCGGGTATAGCGCTCGATAACCAGGAACATGCTAAAGCTCTGTATGGCGCTCTTGCCACCTTACCCGAAAACCAGCACATGGCTTTTACAATGTATGAAATGCAAGGCATGGACTATAAACAAATAGCTGAAACCATGTCTGTAAGTGTTTCTGCTGTGGAGTCTTTACTATCCCGTGCACGGGCAGGATTACGCAAAAAACTGCAAACGTATTATACTAACAACGCAAGTTCTTAATTGTTCAATCGTCTAATTAACCATATATGGAAACGAAACCAAGCATAGAAGATCAAGTTAACGCAGCCCTTAAATCTGCAAAGAATATTCAATCCTCTGAATTGCCCTACGGCTTTTCCGATAAGGTGATGAACAGGTTGCATGCGAGAGAAAATAATGTAAGGCCCATGTTTACATTATCTCCGTTAATCCGGGTTGCTGCCATATCTATACTGATACTTATTAATGTATTCACCTTGCGGTCGGTACTTAGCTCTCAGCCTGTGCAAAAACCTTCTCAGTATGCCACAATAAAGGATTTTGTGAATGAATACCAGATAAACGATTCGAACGACGAAATAGTAACATCGAATACACCGGCGCATGAATAGCCCTAAACTAACCAATGCCCTTTTAATAGCATTGCTTGCGGTAAACAGCCTGTTCTTTGCATGGTGGGCAATTTCAGCTTCCCATAACCGGCATGAAAACAGATTTGCAATGTATCACAGATATCATGGAAGGTTTTATGACAGTAGATCCTTTCGTAATTGTTTCGGAGCCTGTCGCAGTTATCATGGGGGATGCTGCGCGGGCTTTAGAAACTACCGAGGCCCATACCGGAATAATAACTCAAATGCTATTAATTAATATTATTTAAAGGGTATTCTTAATTTTGCACGTCTCTAGCTGAGAAATCACCACTTATAATCAACCGATGAATACTAAATTAACCAATATTCTCCTGATTTTATTGCTCATTTTTAATGTGGCATTT
>DATHOL010000199.1:0-2354 GCA_035484895.1 Bacteroidia bacterium
AGCCTTCTCCAAAGAATAGCGGAAATGCAAATTGTTAAACAACGCCCCTGCCGGAATTTGTATTTTCATTCCATTTCCCGAGTATTCAAAAGGTTTTTCATAAGAAGCTATTGCAACATATTTAGCGGTATCCTGATATAGCTTAGCCGGTTTATCATCGCCGTGAAGAGTGAAAGCAAGAGTAGTTGTATTTCCATTAAAATCGCTGATGCTGTACTCCAACCGGTGGTTCTTACCTTTCAGGCAGTCAATACGGCCCTTATTTACCAGTTTTTTATAAATTTTGAGTTTGTCATTATCTTGTAAAAAGCTGTATTCGTATGTATCGAAATGCTTACGCATAGCGGCGTAGTCAATATGGCCATTTACAAAATGGCTGGTAGCAAAGCTTAGCACATTCATTTTGGTATAATAAATGATATCACCATTATCTGTAAGTATTTTCATGTAGGGTCCGTTGTGGCTTTCAACACTATCTGCCATATCGTAGCAACTTACGGCCACACCAATGCTTCCATACGCTTTGATATTCGTATCTCCCACAAGCTTGTAGTGATTATTTCTTTTTTCAGCCTTAATATATAGCGGCTCATGTTTGTCATTTATAGTGCTCGAGTCATTCAGCGGATAAATGGCAATGCCTTTAATTAGGGGGGCAATATTATCGGTGCATTTATATCCCGCCAATAATGGATTGATAGGATCATCGTTTTTTGCATTCCGTATTTCAAAATGCAAATGCGGGCCTTCTGCAGCACCGGTACTACCGCTAAATCCAATTGTATCGCCCTGCTTAACAGTAAATAGGCCAGCAGGCACTGCTATATCCTGCTGGTATTTTTCTTCAACATATTGCTTGTGTTTAACATACTTTGTAATAGCATTACTAAAGCGACTCAAATGGCCATATAACGATATATACCCATTCGGATGAGTTATATACAAACAGTTTCCGTATCCGGAAGGTGAAGCTACAATACGCGATATATAACCATTTGCTGCGGCATGCACCGCTAATCCTTCCTCTTCGTCGGTGCGGATATCAATACCCATGTGGTAATGGTCTGTACGGATTTCGCCAAAAGTACCCGCAAGCGAAATAGGGATATCCAATGGATTGATAAAATAATGCTTTGGCAGAGAGTCTTGCGCATACAACTTGCCGGAGAAAAGCAAGATTAGTACTATGGACTTAAAAGCGTTGTGCTTACAGAGAAAAAGAGACTTAAAAGGGAAATTTATTTTTTGATTAACTATATACATCTATGGAAGTTTGGGATATTCATTTATTTTTGCGCAAAATTATGAATGTCCCCCGCTTAAATACTTCCAACTTATGAACATAAAAAAACTGTTAACGCTTTCTCTCATTATTTGCTTTAGTTCTGCTGCTTTTGCTCAAACCCCAAAAAAGGATTCTGTTAAAAAAGATACAGCATGGGATATCGGAGGGATTGTAAATGTGGCCTTTTCGCAGGTGAGTTTTACCAATTGGGCTGCCGGAGGACAAAACTCCATTGGCCTGGTTTCACTTGCGTCAGTTCATGCCAATTATAAAAAGAATAAAATAAACTGGCTGAACAGTGTTGATTTAGGATACGGTTTTCAGAAACAAGGGGAATTACCTTTTCAAAAAACAACCGATAAAATAGAGGCTACCACCAATATTGGATATACTGCATTTGACCATACAATGGCAGGCTTGCTGGTAAACTTCAAATCGCAGTTTGCAGCGGGTTATCTTACCACCACCGATTCAGTTTTGCTTTCCAATTTTATGGCACCGGGATACCTGACAATAGCTGCAGGGCTTACCTATAACCCGAACAAAAACTTGACGATTTTTATTTCCCCAGCCACCCTTAAATATACCTTTGTAGAGGATCACATGCTGGCAGATGCCGGAGACTTTGGAGTTACCCCCGCTACTTACGATGCAAATGGCAATATGCTTGAACATGGCAAGGAAGTTCTCTTGCAGGCAGGTGCATATTTTAAAGGAAACTATTCGGCTACGGTATGCAAAGGAGTTACTTTATCTACTAACCTTGAATTATTTTCCAATTACTTAAAAGATCCTCAGGACATAGTAGTTGATTGGACGAACCTGATTCAGCTTAAAGTAAATAAATGGATTTCGGTAACGATAAATACCGAACTGATTTACGACCAAAACATTCTTGTTCCGCTATACAATGATGATAATAATATCCAGGTATTAGTCGGTAAAGGCCCGCGCACTCAATTCAAGGAAATTTCAGGATTAGGAATAGCCTATAATTTCTAAAGCTATTATTTACACCGGCTTAACCTTTTCTAGAACTTACCTTACAAATAATTCGTAAATTTGCAAG
>DATHOL010000200.1:0-5189 GCA_035484895.1 Bacteroidia bacterium
TTGCCATTGTTGTTTCCGCAGCTTGGCGGGTTATCTACCGTAGTTACACTCATAGTGGAAGTACACAAAGGTGGTGGAATAGCGACTAATATTATATCTGACCCTCCGCATGCCGAGTTATTAGCTGTATTGGTTCCGGTAATACTATATGCGCCGGCTGAAGTGGCAGCGGTGTATGCATCGCCCACGGTTATTCCGTTACCTATATGAAAATCGCCAATATGGGTACCTCCTACAAAAGTAACCGGGTCAGGCCCGGGTATCCCGGTATTCCATTCAATATTTGTATATATATAAGAATTTGGTATCACGGTATTTATAGTTCCGGTAACGGGGCCGCCTGTTTGGCAACTAGTTGTATTTGTGGTAAAGGTTAGACTGGCAATCGTCAATGGATTAGATGTACCTGTCACATAAAAGTCAGCAGCTTGGTTTAAATAGTAGGGGTTAAAGTTGCCTGTTTCGGTACAAACAATATTATGAGCACCTGCTACAGGGGCTATGTAAGCATAGGTTTCGGCAGCGCCGGAAGAAGGACTAAGCAAATTCACATTGGCAGTCGCAAGATGCGTTGCAGCATTACCATCTACCTTAACAGGGCCGGAACCCGGACCTACCCATCCGTCATACGATATCAGTATCAGCTCATTGCAAAATGTTGTACTGATACTGAATGAACTGTTTCCATTGGCAGAAGTCGACTGGTCGTAATGTATGGTTCCGTAGCATTGGGCATTTAAAAGTTGAGAGCTTCCGAAAAGTACAGATATACAGAGTAGAAGTAATGCTTTTTTCATATTAAGGGGCTTTACAGTTTTTTTAGGGTACGCGAAATTATTGTTTTATTCATAGACATTAACTGATATTTTGCAGTTTAATTGTGTAATAAAAACGATTATTGAAAATTGTTTGTGGAACAATGCGTTCCGGCTTTCCAAACTTTTGTTTAAGTTTGTTACCCTAAAACACTATTATGTACGGAATTCTTACTCCTATCCACTCTTTGCTTCGCTGGGCGGTACTTTTATTGCTGCTTGCTGTTATTTTTAAATCGCTGCATGGCCTTGTTACAAAACGCAGTTTTTCCAATTCCGACAATAAAATTAGCTTATTCATGATGATTTCTGCCCATACCCAACTTTTAGTGGGCATCATATACTATTTTGTAGCTCCTTCCGTCCAGTTAGAAACCACCGGTGAAGAACACCGTTTCTTCACCATGGAGCATTCTGTTATGATGATTATTGCCATTGTTTTTATGACCCTGGCCCGCATCCTCAGCAAAAAAGGCAAAACTGATGCCATTAAATTCAGAAGGCTCTTTATATTTTCACTTATTGCACTGATTATTATTATCATGATGATACCATGGCCTTTTCCTTTCATATCTCATGTTACACGACCATGGTTTTAAACAGCTACCAGCTATTAGCCAATAGCCATCAGCCACCTATATATGATTGAACGTATCCCGAAAAAAGAACAAGCTGTTCTGGTAGGTATTTCACACAAGGAACAAACCAAAGAGCAAATGTTGGAATATATGGAGGAGTTGAAACTCCTCACCTATTCTTCCGGCGCTGTTCCCGTAAAAGTATTTACGCAGAATATTCATTCTTTTGACCCTGCTACCCTTATTGGAAAAGGGAAAGTACAGGAAATTCAAAAATACATAGATGAACATCCGGAGGTGGATATGGTCATTTTTGATGAAGAGTTAAGCCCGTCTCAACAGCGGAACCTGGAAAAAGAAACCAAACGCAAAATAATGGACCGTACCGGATTGATACTCGATATTTTTGCCGGACGCGCCCAAACTGCCTATGCTAAAACACAGGTAGAACTTGCCCAATATGAATACCTGCTTCCACGCCTGGCAGGGATGTGGACACACTTGGAAAAACAACAGGGTGGTATTGGCATGCGTGGCCCCGGTGAAAGTGAAATTGAAACGGATCGTCGTAGAGCGAGAAAACGTATTGCACTTTTGAAAGAAAGGCTTGTAGAAGTAGATAAGCAAATGAGTTCGCAACGCAAAAACCGCGGACAGTTTATACGGGTTTCATTGGTGGGTTATACCAATGCGGGTAAATCAACTTTAATGAATTTAATCAGCAAATCGGATGTATATGCCGAAGACACATTGTTTGCTACGCTGGATACAACGGTGCGCAAAATAACTTTTGGAACTACACCTTTTTTGCTTTCTGATACGGTTGGTTTTATACGCAAGCTGCCTACATTTTTGGTGGAAGCTTTCAAATCTACATTAGATGAAGTACGGGAAGCTGATATATTGCTGCATGTTGTAGATGTTTCGCATCCATCCTTCGAGGATCATATTCATTCAGTAAATGAAACATTAATACAACTCAAAGCAATTGATAAGCCCATCATTCTTGTTTTAAATAAAACAGATTTATACCGCGTAGCCGATGATGATGGGTACCTCCATCCTGTTGCATTAGAAGACATGAAAAAATCATGGATGGCAAACCTCAGTCCCAATTGTGTTTTTATCTCTGCCGTTGGCAGAACCAATATTGAAGAATTACGGGAAGTAATGCTTAAAATTATCCGGGAAGAATATGTGAAGCGGTATCCGTATGCGAGTTTTTAAGAACATGGAACGCGGATGACGCGGATTGTTTATGATAAACACAGATAAAAATCTTATTAAATCTTAAGCAATCCGCGTCATCCGCGTTCTATTTGTATTTATCTTTGAACCATGAAAATAGATTCGAAAACGGTAGATAAGTTGGCAGACCTTGCCAAGTTGGAGTTTGATGAAGAAGGCAAAAAAGAAATTATCAACGACCTTAACCGTATTGTAGAATTTGTAGAAAAACTAAGCGAATTAGATACCTCGAATGTGGAACCGCTTATTTATTTAGGTGAAGACAGAAACGTAATGCGAGATGATGTTGTTAAGCCCGGAGCTACCCAACAGGAGGCCCTAAAGAATGCACCGGCCAAAGATTCGGATTATATAAAAGTGCCTAAAGTTATTACACGGGAATAATTAGTAATTAAAAATTAGTAATTATATTATGTGTTATAAAAGCATTTAATTCACTCAATATGACAACCATATTTCGTTTTCATTCCTAATTATTAATTCCTAATTAAAACAACCTACCATGAAAAAGTTTATTATCGGTTCCCTGGTCGGAACAGTGCTTATTTTCGTTTGGTCCTTCGCCTCATGGGAATTGCTGCCCGTTCACGTTCATTCATTTAATTATACGCCCAAGCAGGACTCCGTTATGAAAATGCTGGACAAAGCGCTGCCAACTTCCGGAGCATATATGTTGCCCACGGCAGATAACCGCAATGTAGAATCTATAAATTCCACCTACATGAAAGCGATGGAGGAGAATATGAAAAGCATGACAGGAAAATCGAATGCCATCATTTTTTATACAAAAAATACTCCCGCAATGGACCCCATGCAAATAGTACGCGGAATCATTATTGATTTATTTGCTGTGATGAGCGCCATCATTATCCTGGTATTGGCGAAAGACAGGCTGCGCACATTCTTTATGCGCTTCTGGGTTATTTTGCTTATTGGCTTTATTGTAGCGCTTAACTCCTACCTGCTCGATTGGAACTGGATGGGTTTCCCCTGGCATTTTATTAAACGCCAGTTAGTAGATGTTTTTGTGGAATGGAGTTTAGTCGGACTATGGCTGGCATGGTACTTTAAGCCCGCGAAAGCCTGATATTATTTTTCTTAGTGCTTCTTAGTGGCCTTAGTGTCTTAGTGGTGAAAAGAAATAACCACTAAGACACTAAGAACAGTTAGGTTCACTTAGAAATCACAAATTTTCCGGAACCAAGTAACTCGCTATTGTTTGCAATCACCCTGTATAGATACATACCATTGGGCTGCGAGGATAGGTCAATGAGATTGTCACCCTGTCCACCAGCTGGCGGATTTAGGGTTGCAACTGTGACTTTTTGACCAAGAACATTATAGATTTCAAGATTACATTTCTCACTAACATTTGTGAGTGCCAAAGTAAATTCCCCATTATTCGGGTTAGGATATACTTCAATATTGTTTCCGGTTGTGGCAATCGTTTTTACGGAAGTAACATTTCTCACAGCACACAATGTAGTTGTATCCATTGGTGCATCATGGAAATTTAAAATAGTATCTAGTTGTGTCATGGCAACAGGGTAAACCTTAACACCTGTATTTTGCCATGTAAGCGGCAACGGGCTTCTGGTTATTGTAAATGGTTGTTCGCACCCATCTTGACCCCATTGGTCAACTTTCACAAAGGAAGTCATATTTTGAAGGTGATTGGTGTCGTAAGGTTCGTACCATATCCAGCCATAGCCAAGTAGACCTCCATCTATTGTTAATAATAGATTAGATAGAGTAGTTGAGTCAGGTATGCCATATTTATAAGACCATAGTATATTGCCAGAAGTATCAATTTTATATATGAATCCTAATGTATCTATGGTTTCTCCTGATAGATACATATTATTCGATGAATCGCAAATTCCATCGTAGGTATACTGCAAGTCTGGACTGGTATATTCATAACTCCAAATGGGAACTCCCAGTATGTCTAGCTTTATAGCTTGAAAAATGGTGAAGTTAGAACTTAAGCATAATTGTATATTATTATGAACTAGCTGGGGTTTAGTAAAAAGAGGCCCCCCAATGTTAAGGCTTGTATATCTTTTTGCCCAAACTAGGTTCCCATTGCTATTTAATTTCATTAAATAGGTGTACCAATTAGATGTATTGCTATCAAGTGCAGCAAAAGAAAATAAATAACCAGTATCAGATGTAGCTGTTATTCGTTCAGCTCCATCAGCATTATAACTTGATGCGCTGTCCGGGAAATACTGTTTACACCATTGTATATTGCCTGAACTATCAGTTTTAAGTATAAATCTCCACATCAATCCACTCGGATTGGTAAATGTCTGGCCAACACCAACTAATCCCCCGTCAGCAGCTTTTGCAAATGAAACCATATAACTATCTCCTAATCTTGAAGGGAAATTATATTTCCTACCCCAAATAGGATTCCCTGTTTTATCCAACTTAATAAATCCAAGTCTTTCATAAATGCTTGTTTTTCCCTGATCATTCCATCCTAATAGAATGGTGCTATCAGGATTTTGAACCATCGGTGTTAAGCCTGCTGAAATGTAGTTTG
>DATHOL010000201.1:0-8061 GCA_035484895.1 Bacteroidia bacterium
ATATCCCGAGAAACAATATTAATAAAAGCGGTTTTTCGTCCCAGAGTTTTCGGATTACCTGTCTGATTTGCACTTTTAGTAAAGTATTAATTAAGGCTTACGTTAGTGTTGGATTTGAAAACCGGACTCTGTCCATTATTTGCAGCCTTGGATTTAAACTTGGTTTTTCCTTCTTCCAAAAACTGTTTATATTCGGAAATATCGGGTGTATACCCACGCTTATCGGCAAGCATGTTTCCATCAGCATCTACTAGTACATATAGCGGCTGGGTATTACTTTTATAAAGATTGGTTTCCATATCGGTCCATTTATCGCCTAATGTTTCAATTTTAGAACCATCAAATTTCGAAACACTTTTTTTATCATCCGGTAATTCATTTTGGTCATCTACGTATAGTGAAACCAATACATAATCTGCATTGATTATAGTATAAATGGATGGATCTGACCAAACTGTTTCCTCCATTTTCCGGCAATTAACACAAGTGTTTCCGGTAAAATCAATCATAATAGGCTTATTGGTCTGTTTGGCTGTAGCAATGGCTTCCTCATAATCGTGCAGGCAGTTAATGTGTGGAGGGCATCCATGTGCACTTGGAGTTTTTGCAATTACTTTTTTGGCGGTATCCGCCTTATTAATTGGTTCGGAGGAAGAAGACGATAAGACCCATCCCTCATTATCGTATGCTGTTAACGGCGGAGGGAATCCGCTAAGCAATTTGAGCGGAGCGCCAAACAAGCCCGGTACCAGATAAAATGAGAATGAGAACGCTAAAACAGCAAGAATTAACCGAAAAGTACTTAGATGTTTTAAATCGGAGTCATGATGAAACTTTAATTTTCCCAGCAGATAAAAACCTGTTATGGCAAATATGACAATCCATAAAGCAATAAATACGTTGCGCGGAAGAATACCCATAGGCCCGTTAAAATGAATATGAAGGAACCGGATATGCAACCCTGTCAAATCAGCATTGGAAAGGAATTTAAGAGAAAAAGCTATTTCCAGTAATCCTAAAACAACTTTAATACTGTTTAGCCAGCCACCCGATTTGGGCATTTTAGCCAGCAAATTAGGAACAGCGGCAAACAACGCAAATGGCAATGCCATAGCTACCGAAAAGCCAAACATACCCACCATTAAACTCCAATACCCACCGCTTTGAGATACTCCTGCAAGCAATGCACCCAATATGGGGCCCGTACATGAAAAGGAAACAATACACAAAGTAAGAGCCATGAAGAAAATACCAATAATTCCGCCTTTTTCTGAAATATTGTCGGTTTTATTTACCCAGGAGTTGGGAAGTGTAATTTCAAAAGCTCCCAAAAATGAAAAACCAAAAATTAAGAACACGAGAAAGAAAATAAGGTTAACCCAACCATTGCTGGCAATAACATACAGGCCGGAGGAGCCCCATATAGCAGTTATTAAAACACCCAACAGGACATAAATTAAAACAATACTGAAGGCATAAATGTAGGGCCCTGAAGTTGCCTTTTTATGATGTGCTGATGCCCGCTTGGTAAAGAAACTTATAGTAAGCGGTATCATCGAAAATACGCAAGGCGTAAAAACAGCGGTAAGCCCGCCAAGGAAACCTAAAATCCAAATCCATAAATAACCGCTGCTTTCCTTTTTAGGAGGAGCTGTTTGCGGAATATTTACAGCAAAGTCATATTCTTTTGGAGGCAAACATTGGCCTTCATTACATGCCTGGAAATAGATATTTCCCTTCAAGGTAAAGCCTTTAAAATTCCGGATAATTATCTTTTGCGTAAAGTCGCAAGGTTTCGGAAAATACTTTACCACGCATTTAAATACAGAATCGTACTTTGTTATACAGGAATCGTCAATTGTTTTTCCTTCCCGTTTATAATCGACCGAAGCGGTATAGGTAAAGGCCATAGGCGTGGCTCCGTTACTGTCGGAATACTGGGAATACGTATGCCATCCCTTTGGAACATCACAATGAAATGTAATTACATACTCCGAATCACTAACTTGCTTTTGCGAAGCGCTCCACCACTTTAAGGGGTCAATCAGTTGTGCGTTCGCAGTAAATAGGAATAGTAAAAAAAGGCCTGTCAGGCTTCGTTTTAGTAACACGTGCATAAATTATATCTTGATTTCGTGTATTCGGTTAATGGGAATAGTTGCACCATGCTTGAGCACTACCCTGTCTTTTGTAACAGCCCAAACGGTTGTTTCCACTTGCTTTAGCCCTTCGGTATCTTCAAAAAGTATTTTTATTTTAACCTTATCGGTACCTAAAGAAGCGGCACGTTCCAGTTCATATTCCCTTTTTAGTTTCAATTCATGCGAAGAAAGGATTTCGTCATTGGGGAAATGTAAGTTTCCTATAATTTCCTTGTCAACTAACAAGGCATTCGTAACTGCATTCATAGGGAAATTGCTTTTTGTAGTTTACAAAGATATGAGTTTTTCGTTGCCGAGGTTACTTTAAAGCGGTCATCTATCCGGTGTCCCATTACCCACACTATTTTACCACCTGAAACTAGCACGTAAACCTGCTCTTTATCAAGCACTGATACTTTATTATCAATCAAAAAATTGCTTATTTTTTTAGGTTTTTGCATACCTAACGGATGAAAACGGTCGCCCTGCTTCCATTTCCTTACCTGTAAAGGAAATACGAGTTTATCGAAATCCAAAGCCGCAATTTCATGCGATGGATCCGGTTTAAAACTTTTAGTCTTTCTTAACTTTTCGAACCAGCAATAAGTGTCACCCAGATTAATCATTTTAAATCCCGGGCTCACGGTAAAACTCTTGCCTTCTTCCTGTTTAATTGGAATTATTGATAATGATTTTCTGTCAATCATCAATCGATGTGAAGCTGAATAAAAAGCTTTACCTGAGTGCTCTCCTTTGGCAATACAATCCACAATTAAATTTGCTTGTTCAAAACCAAACCCAAATTCTTTTACCAATTCATACAGATAAAGTGCCGCTTGATTATTGCCTGTAAATAAGCCTAAATCAACTACTACTTTGTCTTTACTTCTTTTAACAAATTCATTAGTTTTTTTCCAAATTGCTTCCCTGTAAGTTTCTTCGGCAGACGCAAGCATACTCATACTTTGCCGGATATTCCTCTTGGCATTTTCGTCCGCTTTTTCAAGTGCAGGAACTACATGATGACGAATTCTATTCCGTTCATATTTATCGCTGATATTACTGCTGTCTTCCCGCCATTTCAATTTATTTTTCCGGGCAAATTTCTCTATCTCAGTTCTATAAAACCCCAGCATCGGCCTGATAACATCATCATTTTTCGGCCTGATACCTTTTAGACCGCTAATGCCTGTTCCTCTTAGCAGGTTAATAAAGAAAGTTTCTATGGAATCATCGGCATGGTGCGCAGTAACTATATAATCCAGCTTATGCTTAACCTTTATTTCTTTCAGCCATTCATATCGTAATTGCCTTGCCCCCATTTGTACGGATATCTTATTATCTGAGCAAAATTTTTCAGTTTCAAACCTTACAGAAAAGAAAGACACATTGGATTTAGCAGCCAGTTTTTCAACAAAATTTTCGTCCCCATCCGATTCTTTTCCCCTAAGCTGAAAATTGCAATGGGCAATACTATAGTCAAATGCAGAAAGTGCGAATAATTCAGCCAGAACTACTGAGTCTAGCCCGCCGCTTACCGCAAGCAGGAATTTCTTATTGGCAGGTTTACTTTCTAAAGCTGAAAGTTGTTTTTGAAATGCATCTAACATGGTAGGCGCAAAAGTAAGAAAATGCAAATTGAATCTCTGCCATTCAACATTTCCATATCTTAGCCGCATTAAAATAATCACATGAAAAAGAATATACTTCCACTTTTGGCTTTCAGTTTTTCGCTGTTCACCATTAGCAATGCTCAAAATGTAATGACTCCGGAACTACTTTGGCAGCTTGGCCGCGTAGGCGGCGAAACCCTTTCACCCGATGGAAAATCAGTTATCTATGGCATCACCTATTATGATATGAATGCCAACAAAGGCGAAGGGAATTTATACTCAGTTCCAATTGCGGGTGGAGATGCAAAGCAACTCACCACGACCGTTGGCAGTGAAAACAGTGTAGAATTTTCTCCTATGGGAAAAATGGGCTATTTATATAAAGGCAACTGGTATGAAGCTAATTCCGATGGAAGTGCAGCTATAAAACTTACCAACGACAGCGATGGAATTGATAATGTAAAATATTCTCCGGATGGAAAATGGGTGCTTTTTACTAAAAATGTGAAGCTTGACCAGATGAAGGAGGACCTTTATCCTAACCTGCCAAAAGCCCATGCACGCATTATAAACGACCTAATGTACCGCCATTGGGATACTTGGGAAGATGGCACCTATGGACACGTATTCTATGCTCCATACACTACCGGAAAAATTGACATGACTAAGGCTATTGATATAATGAAAAAAGAACCTTACTACTGCCCACAGCAGCCTGAGGGCGGAGCTGAAGATGTAACATGGAGTCCTGATAGCAAGACCATAGTTTATGTTACAAAGAAAAAAACAGGAAAAGAATATGCCATCAGCACAAATACTGACCTATACTTTTATGATTTGGCTTCCGGAAACACAACAGACTTTACACAAGACAATCCGGGTTATGATACCTACCCGGTATTTTCGCCTGATGGCAGCAAAATTGCCTGGCTCAGCATGGCACGCGATGGCTATGAAGCCGACAAAAACCGGGTAATGCTCTATGATTTTAAAACAAAAACTAAAACTGACTTAACTAAAGATTGGGATGAATCCGTGGCTTCTTTAAAATGGAGCAAGGACAATACCAAACTCTATTTTATAGAAAGCTATTTTGGCACTGACCAGCTTTTTGAAATAGCTATTCCTAAAAATCCGGCAGAAGTACGTAATAAAAACTTCAAACAGATAACTGCCGGAGACCATGATATAACTTCTATGATTGGAGAGTCTGGTGACTATATGGTTGTTACCCGCACTGATATGAACCACGCGGCTGAAATATATAAAGTTGACTTAAAACATCTCACATTTAAGCAGCCAGCAGGATATACAGATGCAGGTGGAGGATATTATACTGTAGAAACAGGCGATATGATTCAATTAACATTTACCAATAAAGCAGCATACGATAAAATCCGCATGGGTAACATTGAAAAACGCTGGGTTAAGACTACCGATAACAAAAAAGAATTGGTTTGGGTAATATATCCACCGGATTTTGATGCCACTAAAAAGTACCCTACCCTGCTTTATTGCCAGGGCGGGCCACAATCCGCTTTGTCGCAGTTTTATTCTTTCCGCTGGAATTTCCAGTTGATGGCAGCCAATGGCTATATTATTGTTGCGCCGTGCAGACGCGGTATGCCCGGTTTCGGTGTGGCATGGA
Organism: Bacteroidia bacterium; assembly: GCA_035484895.1. Taxonomy (GTDB): domain Bacteria; phylum Bacteroidota; class Bacteroidia; order JABEUT01; family JABEUT01; genus JABEUT01. The sequence goes on from DATHOL010000201.1 coordinate 5,403, forward strand.
ATGAAGCTATCAGCCGCGATTGGGGCGGACAAGTAATGCAGGATTATCTTTGCGCTATCGACTCCATTTCCAAATTGCCTTTTGTGGATGTTACCCGCAGAGGCGCTGTTGGCGCAAGTTACGGTGGTTACTCCATTTACTTTTTAGCAGGAATTCATAATGGAAGATTCAAAACATTTATTTCACACGATGGAGTTTTTGATTTGGAAAGCATGTATGGTACCACCGAAGAAATTTGGTTCAACAATTGGGAACATGGCGGCCCCTACTGGAACAACCCGGCTCCGGTAGACTATCAAAAGTTCAACCCTAAAAGCATGGTGGATAAATGGAACACACCTATACTGGTTATTCACGGACAGCAAGATTTCAGGGTACCAGTTGAGCAGGGCATGGAAGCTTACCAGGCTGCGCGTATGAAGGGATTGAAAGCACGTTTCCTCTATTTTGATGATGAAGGGCATTGGGTTACTAAACCACAAGATGGTATGCTATGGCAGCATGAATTTTACCGCTGGCTGGATGAAACCTTGAAGAACTAAATTTAATAATTTGAATTTGCTGCGGGAAAACTATCTCCTAAAGATATGTATTTTCCTGCGGCAGTATTTATCTATGTATACTTCCGCAATTGTAATATCGGCATAGTATGCGTTATTAAAGTCATCGCAGGCCTTTTCCCTATCTCCGGTTTTTAAATAGGCATATCCCCTGCCTAAATAAGCTTGTCCATCTCCCGGATCTATTTTCATAGATTTTGTAAAATCAGCAATAGCTAACTTATACTCCTTTAATGAATCGTAGGCGACTCCCCTGTGGTTATATAATTCAATCTCTTCTGTATCTGATTTTATTATCCTACTGAAATCTCCCACAGCCCCACGAGCATCGCCCAACTTAAACTTATCTACTCCCCGGTAATAAAATGCATCCAAGTAAGTGGAGTCAATTTGAATAGCATTATCGTAATCATTCAGCGCTGCTATGGTATCGTTTAAATCATCGTAACATTGTCCCCGGCAAAACCAGCCATCGGCATCTTCCAGCATTAATGCAACTGTCATTGTAAAATCGGCAATAGCACCTTTTATATCACCCATTACCATTTTCAGGTGGCCTCTGTTGTAATAAGGATCTGGATATGTTGAATCCTTTTCTATTGCGCTTGTAAAGTCTTTCATGGCGCTTTTAGCATCGCCTACCAAATATTCCGAATTACCGCGATTATTATAGGCTACGGAATATGAAGAATCCATACTAATAGCTTTGGAATACTCTTTTATTGAGTGATAATAATCTTCGGTTTCTGACCATAATACAGCCAGTTTAAAATGTGCTTCAGCATCAAAAGGCCTGAGTTTGCTTACTTTCTTAAAATCATCGCGTGCACCCGAATAATCTTTAACTGCTTCTTTTGAGAGTCCCCTGTATATGTAAGCAATAGTATCATTTTTATTAGCTTTTATCAACGCTTTGCAAATAGCAATATCACGGAGATATTCTCCATTTCTAAATAAATTTACGGCTTGAGAATCGCTTTGTGCAAATACAGTATTAGCTATAAGATACAGGCTATAAGATATAAGCTGAATGCACTTACCGGCTGATAGCTTATAGCTCATAGCTTTTAGCTGAATTTATTCTTATACTTTTTTGCCTGTTGTACATGAGCAATATGATGCTCGCAATGCCATGAATACAGGAATATGAGATAACTTAATGTTACTTTCTTGTTTTGCTCCGGGTGAAAATAGGTCCTTTTTAATTCCTCTTCGTTGAGTTCAGAAAGCAGCATTACCCAGCGTTTGTGCAATCCATCCAGTAACCTTAACGACCATTCCACCGGAGCTTCGCCCCCATCGCTGGTATTGGCCCATGCGCTTTCATCATAAGGCTTCACCGTAGGGTTGTTTTCGGTATAGGCAAGTTTGGTACGTATGTAGGCATTCATGTGGCTATCGGCGCAATGGTGAACTATCTGCCTGACCGTCCATCCGCCAAGGCGATGGCGGTATTCCAGCATATCCTCTTTCATCTTTTCCACTTCCTTCTGAAGCTTCGAGGGGAATTGCGCTATTATTTTTATACGGGACTCCAGTTCCTTTTCAGTGAATTTTTTGGGCATTTTAAATTCTCCGGCAGGATACTTTAAGGCTTTAAGGGTTGCTTTCTTCATAACGTATAAATATATGCGCAAATTTAGAATTTATTTCTAACTTAAACATTACCAAGATAAGTTGAAGTTAAAAGATAAAAGTTAAAACAGATAAAACGATTGCCAATTTTCAATGCTTGATGTCTGTTATATACCAAAACTTTTAGACCTTTGCATAATACCCTTTCTTTCCAAAATGAAAAAAGTATTTGCCCTTATATTTTGCCTCTTTTGCCTGTTCGGTATGCTTTACAGCCAGGAACGCCAGTATACCACCCACAACAAAAAGGCCATCAAACTATTTGAAGATGCAACAAAGTATTACGATACCCATCAAAATGAAAATGCCATTGCCTTATTGATAAAAGCCATAAAGGAAGACAGCAATTTTGTGGAAGCACAGTTCCTGCTGGGCTACGTGTATGACGATATGAACCAGTACGAACCTGCTATTCATCAGTACCAGGAGGTAATCCGCATAAACCAGAATTTTTTCCCGAATAT